>JBBQTZ010000417.1:0-1527 GCA_038234405.1 Chitinophagales bacterium | reverse complement strand
TTAAATTCTTTGTGTTGACATTTACCACTTATCATCAACATGCAAAACAAAGGAATTAATAAAATCAATTGATGTAATTTTAAAAATCTTTTAGCCATAACATTAAAATTTAGCAATGAATTATTTCAAATTTACCTGTTTCAAATTTACTTATTCTGCTTCATTGATACTGGGCAGTTTGTTTTTTTTAACATCTAATGCACAAATTAAGCCAACTACAGCCGCAGATAGAATGAAAGGGTTAGAAAAACGAGTTGCTTTACTACAAAATAGTTTGCTAAAAGAGGTAACCTACAGAAATATTGGTCCTACGCAAATGAATGGGAGGGTAGTAGATATTGAAGTAAACCCTGCCGATGCCACCGAATTTTATGTAGCCTATGCAAGTGGCGGGCTTTGGCATACGGTTAATAATGGCTTGAGTTTTACACCAATTTTTGATAAGGAAAATGTATTAACCATTGGTGATATTGCAGTTAACTGGCAGGCAAAAATAATTTGGGTGGGTACCGGCGAAGTAAACAGCAGTCGCAGTAGTTACAGTGGTAATGGTGTGTATAAATCTGCCAATAACGGCAAAAACTGGACCTACGTTGGGCTGCCCGAAAGCCATCATATTGGTGAAATAATTTTGCACCCAATTAATGCAAATATTGCGTGGGTAGCTGCTTTAGGACATTTGTATTCTGCCAATAAAGAGCGGGGCGTTTACAAAACTACCGATGGTGGAAACACGTGGAAACTTACCTTGTCTGTTGATGAAAATACCGGTGCTGTTGAAATGGATATTAACCAAAAAAATCCTGATGAATTGTATGCCTGCATGTGGTACCGTACCCGAAGGGCATGGGATTTTAAACCTACCGGCAGTACAAGCGGTATTTACAAAAGTACAGATGGCGGCGAAAGCTGGAAGCTGATAACGCAGGCCGGTAGCGGTTTTCCAAGTGGGGCTACCGTTGGCAGGTGTGGTGTGGCGGTGTTTCAAAAAAATCCTGCTATTGTTTATGCTGTAGTAGATAATAATGCGGTAAGGCCAGATACAAGCACAAAAAAAATGGATACTGCTAAATATGTGGTATCCGATTTTAAAGACATTAGCAAGGAAAATTTTTTGCAACTCAGCAATAAAAAGTTAGATACTTTTTTGATGAAAAATAATTTTCCGGAAAAATATTCAGCCGCTTCCATAAAAGATATGATTGAAAAAGACAAGCTACCGGGTAACGTACTATATGATTGGTTGGTGGCTGATGATGGTTTTCAAAATGTAGGTATACAGGGGTGCGAAGTGTATAGAAGTGACGATGCAGGCGCCACCTGGAAAAAAGTAAATACAAAGCGTATTGGTGTGTACAGTAGCTATGGTTATTATTTTGGTAAAATTTATGTTTCGCCGGTTGATGAGAATAAGGTAATCACTTTTGGTACCAGTATTATTAGCAGTACCGATGGGGGAAAAACTTTTACTCCGGTAGATAAAGATAATACACACGGCGACTGGCATAGCTGCTGGATTAATCCTGC
>JBBQTZ010000416.1:0-1533 GCA_038234405.1 Chitinophagales bacterium | reverse complement strand
GCTGTATGCACATCTTGCTTAAATACCTCATTTAATATTTGCCAAATATTTTTATTAATATAAGGGCTTAAAGAGGTATTAAAGTACAGAGCGGTATCGCCATTTACTTCTATAATATTATTTACGTTATCCAGTACAATGTAGGTGTGATGGTAACTATTAAAAATAGCATCTTTTACCATTGCTTCAATACCAGACTTAGCTAAAGACAGGCCGTATTTTTCTTTTTTATGCTGATGCTCCTTTACCTGGGCGGCAATAGCTTTATCAATAGAGTTATCAATAGAGTTATCAATAGAGTTATCTGCAGTGTTATCAGTAATATTAATAGCCGTTTTACCAGGGCTTTTTTGGGGTAGGTTACAATTGCTTTTGCTGCCAGTGTGTTGTACAAAAATTTTTAGCAATGCCTTGCCCATATTATATACCGGCAATATTTCATGTACACATTTTGTTGCAATAGCAGCCAATGGCATACTGTTGTAATTAGCAGTTTGTGGCCTTTGTACCAGCACTTTACCACCAGCATGCCGTATAAATTTTACTCCGGCAGCACCATCGCTACCTGTACCCGAAAGTACAATGGCAATACTGCTTTGGCCACTACATAAGGCCAATGACTGAAACAAGTTGTCAATAAAACTGCTTGCTTCACCAGTTTGCATGGGCATTACTTTTATATGTCCATCAGCAGTAAGTTCCATCGTTTGAGCCAAATTAACCGTATAAATTATATTAGGTTGTATTATCTCCAAATGATTGGCACGCTTTATAGATAAGCCGGCACCATGCGGTACTACGGCAGTAAGTGCAGTAAACTGTTCATTTTCTATTGGTTGTGCTACAAAAAAAGACATTGAATATATACTGTTGGGTAACTTGGTAATCAATTCTTTTAAAGTTTCGAATCCGCCTGAAGCATACCCAATGGCTACGCTACAAAAAGTATTACTTGCTGCAAACGGCCAATCTGGTAAATAGCCTTTATGTTGATTTTTATTTTTTTGCATTTAGTTGTAAGAAAATAATTTAAGCCCCTGCTAATTTTAAAAAAAGACATTGGTTCACTATATAGTTACAAAATACCTATAAACTGATAATCTCGTTTTACATCAAACTGATATTAAAAGATATTGCAAATATTAAAAAAATAATACGCTTATCGTATAGTAAGAAGTAATGTATGCTTGTAGAAAATTTCTTACAAACGATAAAGATTATAACAGGAGAGAGGCAGCCATTACAAAATGCAATTGACTAAAACGTAACGAGCTTAAATTTTGTAACTGGTAAATCCTCAGCCTAAACATTTGAAGCTACAATATAACTATGCTGGTAATGTAAACTTAAATATGCTGCCAGCACCAATATTTGGCTCAACCCATATTTTTCCGCCAAGCTTTTCCACTATTTTTTTACAAATAGAGAGGCCTATGCCAGTACCAGAATATTGCTGTTTGGTATGCAGGCGGTTAAATACCTCAAATATTTTTTCTTCAAAACCCTTTTCTATGCCAATACCATTATCCTGTA
>JBBQTZ010000415.1:0-1591 GCA_038234405.1 Chitinophagales bacterium | reverse complement strand
TTGGTCCTTATGATGATATTACCATTCCTAAAAATTCTCAAAAAACAGATTGGGAGGTAGAACTTGCCTTGGTAATTGGTAAAAAAGCCAGTTATGTGAGTGAAGAAAATGCTATGGAATATGTTGCAGGGTATTGTTTGCATAATGATGTAAGTGAAAGAGCTTTTCAATTAGAGCGTGGCGGCACCTGGGATAAAGGTAAAGGATGCGATACGTTTGCGCCATTAGGCCCATGGATGGCAACTACAGATGAAATACCTGATCCACATAACCTTCGTTTATGGCTATCAGTTAATGGTAAAATGATGCAGGATGGTAATACGGATGATTTTATTTTCAATATTCCTCAAATGGTTTCTTATGTAAGTCAGTTTATGACATTGCTCCCCGGTGACATTATTTCTACCGGTACACCTCACGGTGTGGGACTTGGGTTTAACCCACCTATATTTTTAAAAGATGGTGATGTGGTAGAATTGGGGATTGACGGATTGGGTACATCCAGGCAAGTGTGTAAAGCCTATTCAGCTTTGTAGTTCAGCATTTTTTTTCAGCAGTAACAATTATATATTTTATCTATGAAACTGTATTTAGAAGAAAAAGTAATATTGGTAACAGGCGGAGCCAAGGGTATTGGAGAAGGGATTTGTAAAGTATTAGCTGGTGAAGGGGCTATACCTGTAATAGTAGGCCGTAATGAAGCAGATAATGCCAGGGTGGCTGCTGCCATTGCCTTAACTGGTGGAAAAGTTTTTCACGTAACAGCCGACTTATCCGATCCGCTAAGCTGCGAAGGGGTAATTCAAAAAGTGATAGAGAAATTTAGCAGAATTGATGGCCTCGTGAACAATGCGGGTGTTAATGACAGCATCAACCTTGAACATGGAACTTATGAAGCATTCATGGCTTCCCTTCATAAAAATTTGGTTCATTATTATTTGATGGCTCACCATGCGTTACCCTACCTGAAGCAATCTAAAGGCTCCATTGTAAATATTGGATCTAAAACCGCAGATACCGGTCAGGGCGGTACCTCAGCCTATGCTGCAGCAAATGGTGGCCGCAATGCACTCACCCGTGAGTGGGCGGTAGAATTATTAAAATACAGCATTAGGGTTAATGCAGTTATTGTTGCTGAATGTTTAACACCCATGTATGAAAACTGGCTGCAAACCTTATCAGATCCATCAGAAAAATTAGCACAAATAACAAACAGAATCCCATTTGAAAAAAGAATGACTACTGCAGAAGAAATTGCCGATATGGTAGCATTTTTATTGAGCGAAAAATCGAGCCACACTACAGGACAGCTCATGTATGTAGATGGTGGATATACGCATTTGGATAGAGCAATTTAAAATAAAATATGAAACAAGTTCTCTTATTAATTTCCATTGCAATCACCATTTTAGCACAAGCACAAAACAAAAATGCACAGTTGCAATTTTTGTCTGTTTATCCTCAACCAATCATTGGCAAGCATACCAAAGGCGCAGAAACTGTTCGTTTTGGATTTGAAGGTGGCACTTGTGTAAAGCAGGATAATCAATATTACATTTTTACAACAGAGGTTTTTGATGAGCCAAAAACT
>JBBQTZ010000414.1:0-1640 GCA_038234405.1 Chitinophagales bacterium | reverse complement strand
AGGTATAAACCCCTGCGGTAAATATCGCCGGCAAGTTCGGGAGGTGTAGTTTCCAGCGCTTTTAAAATAGCTTCTTCTATTTTAAAAATACTTTTATCAATGGCTTCTGCTACCTCCTGATAGCTTACAAATACCTGCTTTGGAATACCAGTAACCAAATCACGGCCATTTACCGGTATATCATCTGGTGGATTATCTAAATCTTTGGTAGCTGCTCCAACCTGAATTTTTATTTGTTCTGCGGTACGTTCGCCTATGAGCAAACTATGGTACCGGCGGAGTGCCTCCATAATATCGGCTGTAAATTCATCGCCGGCAATACGAATACTTTGATCGCAAACAATGCCTGCTAATGCAATTACGGTAATACCGGTTGTACCACCGCCAATATCAATAATCATATTGCCAACTGGTTCTTCCACATCTATACCAATACCCAATGCAGCAGCCATAGGCTCGTGTATAAGGTAAACTTCTTTAGCACCTGCCTGCTCTGCGCTGTCTCTTACAGCACGTTTTTCTACTTCGGTAATACTGCTTGGTATGCATATCATCATGCGCCAGCTTGGTGCAAAAAGCGGTTTTTTAGGGTAAATCATTTTAATCATTTCCCTTATCATTAATTCTGCTGCATTAAAATCTGCAATTACACCATCTTTTAAGGGGCGAACTGTGCGTATGCTTTCATGGGTTTTTTCATGCATCATTAATGCTTTTTTGCCCACCGCCAATATGTTTTTTGGATTGTTTCTGTCAAGTGCCACAATGGACGGTTCGTTCACTACTACTTCATCATTAAAAATGATGAGTGTATTTGCAGTACCCAAATCCATAGCGATTTCCTGGGTAAAAAAATTGAAAAGTCCCATAGTATATGTAGAGAGAAATTACGAGTAAATAATAGCGGCAAAGTTGATGTAAATAATTTGAAATAACAACGTGAAACCCTTTATTTTTCAACATTTTACCTAAATATGTTGCAAAATGGTACAATAAAATGCTGATTAACAAAAGGGTTTCAAATTAATGCCGTGTATTTGTAAATTATTAATGCACTTTCCAGTATTTTGTAAGGGTGTACTATTGGATGGGTGCATTTCAAATGGCAGCAGCACTTGGTGGTTGCTGAGTACATAAACTTAGGCTAATCCCCGGTTAAGTGTCCCCACCAATCGAAATCGGTAGCTACAATTTGAAATGCACCTTATTAAATTGATTATTGAAATTTTTACAAAAATTCAAATCCTATATCGCTCCGGTAATAAATTCCCTCAAAAAAAATATGCTCTAGCTGGTAGATAGATTGCTCGGATGCATCAGTTATATTATCGGCAAAAGAGGTTACGGCAAGTACTCTGCCGCCATTGGTTAGTATTTCATTTTTTTGCTGCCTTGTTCCTGCATGAAAAATGATGGTGCCTGGCAAACAGGTATCTTGCAACCCCAAAATAGGCTTACCCGTTTCATGCTCATTGGGGTAGCCTCCGCTTACAGCTACAACTGTTACTGCTGTTTGCGGTATAGTTTCAATATTTATTTCATTTAAATGCCCTGTAGCTGCTGCCGAAAATACTGCTACTAAATCATTTTTTATCCTTGGTATCACTACTTCAGTTTCCGGGTCTCCCAAGCGGCAGTTG
>JBBQTZ010000413.1:0-1665 GCA_038234405.1 Chitinophagales bacterium | reverse complement strand
TGTACCATCGGCAGCAACAGCATTTCTTTAAGGCTCTCTTCCATTCTTTTAAAGGGTTACAATACTTTTTCAGGAATGAAAGAAATGGAAAATTACAATTAGTTATCGCAACAATAGTCATTACAGCTTCGGTTGCGTTTAAGATAAATTCTATGGAATGGCTGGCAGTATTGACATGTATAGGCATGATTATTTGCCTTGAAATGATTAACACATCGTTGGAGCAACTGAGCAACATAGTAGAAGCCGACTGCAACCCTGTTATAAAACTGGTAAAGGATGTAGCAGCCGGTGCGGTGCTATTTGCCTCCCTTATCAGCATCGCTATTGGTGCAATCATCTTTTTACCGAAACTATTGTAGCAGCAGAAAATGGAATAGAAATTTATTAGTAAAAGTTTTTTACACCCAGTTTTTACAGTTAAAATTGTTATGAGATTTTACAACTTCAAAATCCAGGTTTAATTGAAATAATGGTAAAAGATCAATAAAGATCTCCACTAAAAGAATGATTATTTATTTCTTTTGGTAAGATAAATAAATAACAAAATCATATTTGCCAATAAAGGTTAGTAAAGAAATAAAACCGGGTTCAAAAAATAAATTTGTTATCAAAAAAAACTAAAAAATGGCCCTTACAGTTGCCCTGCCGGTGTGCACTATCCTGGCGTCGCCGGGTTTGCGGCCATCGTACTGAACCGTCATTTCAATATTACCTGAAAGCCTTTTGGTAAACTCCAGGTTCCATAAATAATTTTTTCCGGGTAGTAATCCATCTAGCATTATATAGCCAACTGTTGAATTAGCGGTGCCCCCGGGAGAAAAACTAAAATCAATGGTGTTAAAAGAAAATCTTGCATTGATGCTGCTGTTAGAAAGTACATTGTACTTAGCTTCGGTAGTAACTGTATGGTTGGTTGACTGCTCTAAAAAGCCGATAGAATTTTGTTTTTGATTATAGCCATACAACAAAGTAACCCTCATTTTAGTACCCCTTACATAGCTAACAGATGGCTCGGCAACCTGCTGTTTCAACTGGTAATTACGGTTGCTGAAATTGGGTGTAAACAGCTCATTGCTAATGGTACGAAAAGTAAAATTAGTGGTAATACTTTTATTGATATTCCAGCGGAGCCTGAGCGAAAGATTGCGCTGGCTGCGGCTTTCCACGCCATAGGTTAGCAAAGATTTGTTGTTGTTAATTACCTGTGTAATATCCATACCCCATAGCGAACTTGCCCTGTTAAAAAAGAAGGTATTGGATAAAAAAGAGCTTAGTGTAAGCAAAGTAGTATCTACCAATTTTTTAGTAAAAGGATTAAACTCAAAATTACTGGCAGCAATATCTTTTTTACTGATTTGCAAAGAGGATGTAAAACTCATTTTCCCAATAATTTTTTTAATTCTATTTGATGTGTTTGCATTGATTAGCGCCCTTGGGTTTATATCTGCAGTGTAATTAAACTGTACATAATTGGCTTTTACAAACTGGTTGGTAGGTGCATTTACCCGTATGTATTTCCGCTGATCTGTAAACAAGGCAATCTCAAATTCATTGAGTTCTTTTATACCGTTGTTGTTGTAGTCTATCCAGGTATATTCACCCTGCCCGGCCGGCACTTCTATAAAAGAGAATTCTCGTTTCTGCTCCTGCCCTGCCCCTACT
>JBBQTZ010000412.1:0-1697 GCA_038234405.1 Chitinophagales bacterium | reverse complement strand
CAAAAGCTAGCTATTTTAAAATCATTTATTTATTTATTGATTTTTTCAGAATATTCTGAAAAAATTTAAACATATTTGCATCATGAAGCGTTTAACATACCAATATTAACATTCAACAAAACATTTAACAGATTTAAACCATCAACCAAATTTTTTTTTCACTTAAACCAACAATTATGTATTTCAAACTTCTGGGAGTGCTCCCGATTGCAACCAACAACTATGTAGCGTTCACCTTTTTCATTGGCACAATGGCAATGATGGCAGCTGCAGTTTTTTTCTTCTTCGAAATGTCTAACGTAGACAAAAAATGGCGTACCTCAATTCTTGTGTCTGGGTTAATAACGTTTATTGCCGCAGTACACTATTATTACATGAGAGGTTACAATCTTGACACGGGTGAATCTCCGGTTTTTTTCCGTTATGTAGATTGGATTCTTACTGTACCTTTAATGTGCGTTGAGTTTTATTTAATTACCAGAAAAGCCGGTGCTAAAATTGGCTTATTATGGCAATTAATTGCTGCATCAATTGTAATGCTGGTAACTGGCTACATTGGTGAGGCAATTTATGGTAAAGAAACTCAAAGTTGGATTTGGGGCTTACTTAGTGGTATTGCCTACTTCTACATTGTGTATCTGGTTTGGTTTGGTGAAGTTGCCAAATTAGCTGGTAATGCTGGTCCTGCTGTTGCTAAAGCTGTAAAAACTTTAGGATGGTTCGTACTGGTAGGATGGGCAATTTATCCTGTTGGTTACATTGCTGGTACCGAAGGTGGATTGTTTGGTATTAAAATGCTCCAGGGATTGTCAATGGACATTGTTTACAACATTGGAGATGCTATTAACAAAATCGGATTTGGCCTTGTAATTTATGCATTGGCTCAATCAGATAAACCTTCAGTAGCGCAGGCTTAGATAATTTTAAAAAAGTACGATACATACACTATTTGTATCGTACTTTTTTAAATATTTTTATTTTACACTGCAAAAAATTATTATGCTAAGAATTGCTCTGTTATCTGCTGGTTGCCTTTTACTTTTTTTTCAACATTTTATTTATAAGGTAGATGATAACGCTCAATTCATTATTTTTTTGTCGGGCATTTTATTGTTAGGCGTGCCACATGGAGCCGCCGATTTATTAGTTGCCAATAGAAATGCAGATTCTCACAAAATGGAATTTTCCAGGGTAAGGTTTCTGTTCATTTACGTAAGCCGGCTGGCTTTATTTTCAGCTACTTTATGGTTTTTTCCTCTCATTGGTAATTTACTTTTCATTTTATTTGCTGCATATCATTTTGGTGAAACAGATCTTCACCAATTTAAAACAAATACCTTTTTGGGTAAGTTATTTGTTATTTCATATGGTCTGGTAATTTTATCGGTGATATTGTTACATCACTTTGAAGATATTATGCCCATCTTTCTTCAATTTAAATCTGGTAATGAGAATATAGCCTTTATCAATCTTATAGATGAAAACCGCTACACAATTATGTCAATGGCTGGTATTTTGTTTTTCACTACAACCTTTGTTTATTTTTTGCGTAACAATTCAGATCATTTAGAAAAAGGATATTTTTTGATACGGTTTGCAGTAATTCTCTTTATTCTCTACAATTTACCAATGCTTCTTGGGTTTACATTCTATTTTGTAGTATGGCATTCTGTTATTTCTCTCAAAAACATAATCAA
>JBBQTZ010000411.1:0-1843 GCA_038234405.1 Chitinophagales bacterium | reverse complement strand
AGTTTTTTTCCATCCAATTTAAAATGCACATCACTATATTCCAACCATTTTAGAAGTCTGGATAAATTTACCGACATTGGTATTTTTCCTGTAAACCTATTTTCTGTGGATGGTTTGCCTGCATAAACTACTTCAATATTGTACCATCTTGCCGCCTGCCGTAGTACTGTAGCTACATCAGCGCTATTAAATTGAAAGTTGCCGTTTTTCCAGGCAACTGCCTCTTCCAGGTCGGCACCCGCCTGCACTTTTAGGACACCGCTTTTGTCAATTTTGGCCTGGTTACCTGGTAATAATAAATTATTTTTTAACCCATTGTAAATATTGATTGAACCTTCCAGTAAAGTAGTTTTTATCTCATCTTCATCGGTATATGCTTTTATGTTAAAGTGCGTACCCAATACCTTTACTTCTGCGCCATTATAAATGCTAACGATAAAGGGTTTATTTGCATTTTTAGCAATTTCAAAATAGGCTTCGCCTGTTATTGTTATCCTTCTTTCCTTTTCTAAAAATGCAGTAGGGTAATGAATGGAGGAGGAAGCATTTAGCCAGACTTTACTTCCATCGGGCAATATTAATTGATACTGGCCTCCTGCTGGTGTGGTCATGGTATTATAAACTGTTTCGGTACTGCCGAGGGTATTGGCTGCATATTGCAACTGTCCATTGGCCAGCTTAATTACTTTTGTACCGCCCTGTTGGCTAAGTAAACCATTGGATGCACTGTCTAAAACTACCTGAGATCCGTCGGATAGGGTAAGGAGGGCTTTTTGTCCACCTGGTGGTATATCACTTTTATTTACGGGAACAGTTACAATACTATTTGTTGAAGGTGAGATATTGGATGGCTTTAGATTGAAATATCCAATTGAAAAAATTAAAAGCACTGATGCAGCAACTGCTATCCTTTTTAACCAAATAACCCTGGTATTTATTGATATAACATTATCGCCGGACGGGGTAATTTGATTAGAAGATGAAGGTGTTATAATAGCAGTAATCATTCTTTCTGATTCTGCATCTGAGAGTGTATACAATGCCTGGTGTTTGTGCCATTGCTGTTCCAATAACTGCAAGAGTGTTTCATCATTAGCATGTATGGTTACCCATTGCGAAAGTTCATGCAGTTCAACTTCATTGATCGATTTATCAAAATAAAGTTCCATCAAAATTTGTAATCTTTCAGGCAACATAAGCAATCGTTAATTAAAATGTTATAGCAGCACACATTTACAATTAAAAAAAATAATTATAAATTTCATCACAACTATTGTAGAAGACAATTAGTGAATGATAAAGGACTAGTTAAAAATAAAATATTTTTAAAATCAGAAAAGGATGGGCTGTAAAGAAAAATTAAGCTTTGTGAGTAAGCTTGATAAATGGGTAGTGGCATGAGCAGGCAAACAATAATTAATGGTTAAACCTGCAAAAAAATTAGATAAAAATGCAACAGCATGCAATCAATAATAACACTTCATCTAGTTCCATATTATTCCTTAAAAATTCTTTGATGGTTTTTAAAGCTTGTACCATATGGTTTTTTACAGTACTAACAGATAGGTTTAGCTTTGTTGCAATTTCTGCATGCTTAAGCCCTTGCTCCCTGCTCAACATATAAACTAAACGTTGTTGAGGAGGTAGTTTTTTAACCACTTCGTTCAATTTTATTTGCAATAATTTATATTCCAGATTTGCCTCTATTGAATCATCTACCATGGCAGCAACCGGCTTTTTTTTAAGAATGCAATACTCCGTCATGCTTCGTTTAAAGCAATTAATAGCCCGGTTTTGAGCCGCACGAAAAATATAGCTACTGAAGTTATCAATGGTCGATAGT
>JBBQTZ010000410.1:0-1907 GCA_038234405.1 Chitinophagales bacterium | reverse complement strand
AGCTATCAAGTGAACGGGTGCGGACAGCACGGGTGTTGAAACCAGCAACAGGTGTAAGGGTAATACTACTGGCCGTTTCATTTTCACAAAAGTATTTTTCTGCACCATCTACCGATGATAAAAGGGCAATGGAATAATCTGTACCAGGACAGTTATTCTTTACTTTTTCAAGAAATGTTTTTTTATTTTCCTGGGCTTCAACCATTAACACATGGGCTGTGGGAAAAACCTCCAGCAAATCAAGTGTCCAATAGCCTTCATAAGCGCCTATATCCAATACACTTGTCGGATTGAAATTTTTTTTCTTTAAATTCTGCAGGCTCCAGTGCAGGGAGGGTACACCGAGCCCTTCTTTTACCGAGCGTTTGTATTTGAAAGGCAATAATTTTTTAATAATTTTCATAAACATTTGCTCCTGTTTTTTTTATTTTATTTATTCCTTCATTCTCCGCATACACCAGCATATTAATTAACGTCAACCAATTTGTCTTTTCTTTTTCCCAATTCAAATCATCCATTGCAGCTTTTATTGACAGCTCCTTACATTGTTGCAATAATGGCCTGTTATTGTAAAGCCGGGCAATCTTTTCTGCAAGGTCTTTTGCATCATCATGTTTGTAAACATACCCAATATTGTTGTGCCTGCTCATAAATTCCTGCTGCCCGGGCATATCGGAAGCTAATATGCAGTTACCTGCCAACAGGTAAGTAAATATTTTATTGCTAAGGCAAATTTCCTTGTTGCGGCAGTTGGGCATTTCGCCAGCTAGTCCTATATCATAGGCAGCCGCTGCACTAAATATTTCTTCCGGAGCAACAGGCTCACGGAAAAATATATTTCCGGGACTGTCTGATAAACTTAACAGTTTCTCAGGGTAGGTTTCTAAACGTATATTCCCCAATATAGTCAGGCTGATATTCATGCCCGGTAAATGATTCAGCGCTTTTACAAAGGTTTCCAGCCCACGGTGTAAACCAATGTTTTGAGAGAACCAAAAGAGCCTGAGTGTAGGTTTCGGTGCTGCAGGATACTGTAAGAACTTTTTTGAAAAAACATTATTTACTGTTAGTATGTTTTGCCCAGGGTAATTCATTTTATACTCTTCGGTTATGAGTGGGCTTGCCGTAGTTATAGCATCCGTATGTGGCAAATAATTATCTTCAACCAATTTAGTATTTTCTATTTGCCATGCAAAATAAGATTGTTCGCCCCGGTGAAAATCTTCTGCATCAAAAACAAGCTTCGAATGATACTTTTTTTTTGCACGCAAGGCTGCAGGCAATGTACCGAGGTAATGAGCTATATACAAATCAGCAGGGTATCTCATCAATGTTGTCCATAAGCTGAATGCTGTTCTTGCAGTTGCCATATCCCTGCTGAACGTGCTAAGTCTTTCAAGGGCTCTTGCAAGCCTAAATATTATCCTGGAAAAAAAATAGCGTATAGGACTGCTGTGGGGATTACCGCCCACTTCTATAAAATACTGCCGGGCCAGCAATCCTTTATTAAATTTTTCTTCGTCTATTTTGTACGACCAGTCTGCATTATAAGCATACAAAAAACTCACCATATGGCCCTCTTCTTTAAGGGTTTCATATTCCTTCATTGCACGGGGATTGGCTGCAGGCTGATGAGTAGTAAGGATTACGATACGTTTTCGCTGATCGCTTGTGATGTGCAAATAACGCTTTGCCATCACAGTTACATCAAATCTTGTTATAGCGTGCTCCCTGCATCCTGCACGACTTACCTGTTCAAGCTTATTTACTGCCTCATTCATTTCTTTTTCACCAATTACTTTAAAGCCCGTAATGCCTTCATCAATCACTTCGTTTACTGAGCCATGGTTAAACCCTATAACAGGAGTACCACAAGCCATTGCTTCTACCATCACTATCCCAAAGGG
>JBBQTZ010000409.1:0-1950 GCA_038234405.1 Chitinophagales bacterium | reverse complement strand
GGGGTCATATAATTGTTTAAATCTTCTACATGATTGTACCCAAACGATGTACCAATGCCACGGATTTCTTCCCATGGATGCGCTACCATATCGCTTACTTTGGCACCACCTTCTACCATGCCATATTCAGAACTGTAGTAGCCACCATGCTTACTCCTTGTTTCTTTTCCCCATCGGTCGTTTACTACCACTGAATTTTTTACAGCAGATTCGTTGTACAACCAGGAGAGGAATTTTTCACTTTGCCATACTTTACTTGGATGATCCCACTCACCATCAGGATAAATTATTTCTGGCTTGTAACGGGTAACCAAGTCTTTTAATTGCGGTATCATATGATCTGCCACATATTTGGCAGAATCTGATTTATATAAGGGATTAAACCATTCGTACAAGGAATAATACATCCCCATGTGCAAACCTTTTTCTTTTACGGCAGTAGTTAAATCTCCACACAAATCACGGTGTGGACCTACATCTACACTATTCCAATTCCAGCTTTCTTTGCTTGGCCAAAGCGTAAACCCTTCGTGGTGCTTACTGGTTAATATTACATATTTAGCGCCTGCATCTTTAAATATATCAGCCCATTCGTTGGGGTTAAAATATTCTGCTTTAAATTTTGGGGCAAAATCCTGGTACTTAAAATCTTAGCCATACATTTTGTTGTGATGATCCATAAACATTTTACCCACATCCGCTTTTTGTGCGTTAGGATCTGTACCGCCATTGATCCGCATCCAATACCATTCGGCATATTTTGCATACACGCCAATATCTTCATTGGCAGGCGCCCATGCCGGTACCGAGTACACACCCCAATGTACAAATATGCCAAATTTAGCATCTGTAAACCAGGTAGGAATGGGGCGTTTATCCAGTGAAGCCCAATTGGCTTCGTAGGTTTGTGCAGTTAGTTTGAAGGGCAAATTTAAAAGGAAAGCGATGCAGGTAAAATACAATAATTTCATCGGTTGGTTGTTGAAGTGATTTTTTTTGTTGCAATAGTTTGCAAAATTTCCATTTCAAGCTTCCAATAGATTAGAGACTTTTTTTGGAAAAAATACATCGGCAATTACAATCGCATAGAATTGTAAACAAATGTAAGCAGCATAGAGACGGTAACTGTATAATTAATTGCCATTTAATGGAACAATATTGGCATAACGGGTAAATGACTAAAAAATGGGCAAACAAAAATGAGCGTAATAAAATAACTACAATAATAAAGTACTTGCTGTGCAGGCTTCATTTAATAGCCGGTTGTTGCCAAAACGTTTCAATAGCAATTCTACCGCAGGTTTAATATCTTCTGCTGTCCATTCAAATGGCATGGATGAAGCAGTGCCATTTTTTATCCAATAATAATCCAGCCTATTTAAATCCCAACTGAATAAATGGGTGTCTATTATTTTTTTCAAGAATGACAGAAAAAACTTTAATAATCAACAAAAAAAACCTACGCTTCTTTAACCCTGCATCCTCTTACTGCATAATAAAAAATATACAGATAGCAAATTGCAGGAACAATAAAGGCTGTTTGGATACTGAATTTATCACTTAAAAGCCCCATAAACAAAGGCATGATAGCACCGCCAACAATGGCCATTACCAGGTACGACGAACCGTCTTTTGTATAATTGCCCAGTTTATCTAAGGCCAAAGCGAAAATAGTAGGGAACATGATAGAATGAAAAAATCCAATAATAATAATAGCCCATACTGCCACTTCTCCATTTAAAAGAATGGCAATGGTAACGAGCAATAAATCGGCTACAGCAAAACCTGCCAACAACGTGGACGGTTTAATTTTTTGCTGTAAAGCTGTACCAACAAAGCGCCCAATCATAAATGCTACCAGGTGATAAGTTATGTACAATGCTGCATTCTTTTCATCTATACCCGGCAACTGGTATTCTGCAAAACGAAATATAAAACTAGCCACACCTA
>JBBQTZ010000408.1:0-1964 GCA_038234405.1 Chitinophagales bacterium | reverse complement strand
GTAATTAATGGAGCAAGGCAAATAGAATGTACTATAAATGGCCTGGGAGAAAGAGCAGGCAATACATCTTTGGAAGAAGTGGTGATGATTATTAAGCAACATAAAGAGCTGGATTTTTATACCAATATCAACTCTAGATTGCTAAACCCAATGAGCCAATTGGTAGTAGAAACCATGCGCATGCCAGTGCAATGCAACAAAGCTATTGTGGGTAGTAATGCTTTTTCTCACTCTTCCGGTATTCACCAGGATGGTTTTTTAAAAGAAGCGCTTACTTACGAAATTATTGATCCGGTAGATGTTGGTGCAGAAGCTTCCAGGATTATACTCACCGCAAGAAGTGGCAGAAGTGCATTAGCGCATCGTTTTCATAAACTAGGCTACCAATTTACTCGAAATGATATTGATGCCTTGTACAAGGAATTTTTGAAAATAGCTGATATAAAAAAAGAAGTGATGGAAGGAGATTTAAAGCAAATGGCACAAAACCACTTGCAAATTGAACATGCGTAATTTTTTTGAGCCAGCATTTGCACTGTGTGCAGCTTCATTGGCAACGCTCCGATCAACTTCAATACTTCTTTTACACTTTTAGTACAAAGTAGATTAAAATCAAATTTTAAAAGTATTTTAAATAGCTAACAACTTTAAAAAGTTGTTTACATTGATCTAAAACCTATACAGAAAACCCAATAACTAAAGCATGAATAATTTAAAATCAATCGTTGATTATTTTCAGTTCTCTCCCGTAGAAGATGGAAGTGGCCGCAGTTTTAATATTGCAGTTATACCTGGCGATGGTATTGGGCCAGAAGTAACCATGCAGTCTGTAAAAGTATTAGATGCTATTGCCACAAAATTTAACCACACATTTAATTATACCTACGCACAAATGGGTGCAGTGGCAATAGATAATACCGGTAATCCATTGCCAGATGAAACCATTGATATATGCCTGAAAAGTGATGCAGTTTTATTTGGGGCCATTGGGCATCCAAAATATGATAACGATCCTTCAGCAAAAGTACGGCCCGAACAAGGCTTGCTAAAACTGAGGAAAAGTTTACAATTATTTGCCAATATCAGACCTATTAATACTTATCAAAGCCTGCATCATTTATCGCCACTCAAAAGCAAGCAATTGAAAGATGTAGATTTCATTATTTACAGAGAACTTACCGGCGGTATTTATTTTGGCGAGAAAAAAACAAATGAAGACCAAAGCTGGGCTTCTGATACCTGTGAATATACCAGGGAAGAGATAGAACGAATAGCGCACGAGGCTTTTAAGGCCGCTATGCAAAGAAGAAGAAAACTAACATTGGTTGATAAATCTAACGTGTTAGAAACCTCAAGGTTATGGCGCAAAGTAGTAAAAGATATTGCGCATCAATACCCCGAAGTAACTGTTGATTTTTTATTTGTTGACAACGCTGCCATGCAGATTATTATAAATCCAAAACAGTTTGATGTATTGCTAACAGAAAATTTATTTGGCGATATTTTAAGTGACGAAGCCAGCGTAATCTGTGGGTCTTTAGGTTTATTACCATCAGCATCTATCGGTTTTACCACAGCATTGTTTGAGCCTATCCATGGCAGTTACCCACAGGCCGCCGGAAAAGATATTGCCAATCCGCTCGGGTCAATTTTATCTACAGCCATGATGTTGGATTATTTACAGTTACCACGGGAAGCCGCTATTGTAAGGGCTGCTGTAGAATGGACTATTCAAAATATGTTTGTTACTAAAGATATAGATCCTATCAATTTTTATTTCACATCTACCATTGGTGAATTAATTAGTGAGTTTGTAATTGGAAGGGTGTCTGGTGTATTCAATCAATAAAATATTGAATTAAGAAAATCGACAATAATATAGGAAAGAGGGGAAAGGCAGAAGGTTAAAGGTAGATGATAATGAGTAGGTGGTAACGGGTAGATGGTAATGAGTAGATGGTAAT
>JBBQTZ010000407.1:0-1971 GCA_038234405.1 Chitinophagales bacterium | reverse complement strand
AAACGCTTACAGTTTAGCCAATTCTAAGATGCTTTTGGCCATTACAGCCCAACTATATTTTTGTTTTTCTATTTTTAGTTGTGGAAGAAAATGTTGTTCACCTTTTTTAAAGTATTCAACAATTTTTGCTGCAATAGAGGCTGCAGTTGGTTCTGCAATTAAACCAACTTTTCCATCGGGAACAAGAGACGGAAGACCCCCAACATTGGTAACAATCATGGGTTTTTCAAAGTGATAGGCTAGTGGGGTAACACCGCTTTGGGTGGCACTTCGGTAAGGTTGAACTACCACATCTGCAGCGCACAAATAATATTTTACTTCACTATCTGCTATAAAATCCGTTTTAAGTATTAAGCAATTTTTAATTGCTAATTGGGCTATCTGGTTATCATATTGTTTACGATCTTCGTAAAACTCGCCTGCTATTAATAATTTAATATCTGCAGTTGCAGGGTTCTGTTGAAGCAGCTTCATTGAATCAAGCAAAATATCGAGGCCCTTATAATTTCGGATAAAACCGAAAAACAGCAGGATTTTTTCTGTGGCACCAATTCCCAAATGCTTCCTTGCATCAACGGTATTTATTTTTTCACCAAAATTATCATAAAGAGGGTGGGGGACAAATTTAGCCGGTTTAGCAGGTGCAAATAAGGGAAGATCTTTCAACACTTTTTCGCTCATGGAGATAAACGCATCTACTGGTTGTACAAAATACTTTGTAAATGGGCCATCGCCCAATCTCTTTTCATGCGGGATAATGTTATCTGCAATACATACCACTTTTGTATGTTTATTTTGCTTTACAATTCTTAAAATGGTGCCAAGGCATGGCCCCATAAAGGGTAACCAATACCTTACTACAATTACATCAGGTTGTAATTTTTTTAATTCATTGCCAACAAGCAGCCAATTGAATGGATTTACCGAATTGATGGCTACCTTAATGTTCAAATTTTTCGGGGCTGGCTCAGTTGAGTATTGTGTGGTTCCGGGAAATAAAAAGCCCGGATACTGCAAAGAAAAAGTGTAAATATTGGTAGTACAACCTTCATTCATAAATTCTTTGGCAAGTCTTTCGTCATAAGAAGCAAGCCCGCCACGCAGCGGATATGCCGGGCCAATTATAACTACCGACGGTTTGTTTAAAGTGGTTCCCTGGTTCAAACTGTGTTTAAAATTATTATTCAACAATTAGATGCCTATTTTTTCTTCTATCAGGTAAAAATTTTTATCTGAAGAGTTTCTTGCGATCATTTCTCCTAAAAAACCGGCTAAAAATAACTGGGTGCCTATTACGAGTGAAATAATGCCCACATAAAATAAAGGTCTGTCAGTCATGTTAAACTGGTCGAAAAATATTTTAGCCAAAAATAAGTATATCCAAATACAAGTACCTGCAAATGATACAATGCTGCCCCATAAGCCAAAAAAATGCATAGGTCTTTTACCAAATTTGCCAATAAACATAATAGAAAAAAGATCGAGAAAGCCATTAATAAACCGGGTCCAGCCAAATTTTGTGATACCATATTTTCTTGGTCTGTGCTCTACCACTTTTTCACCAATTTTAGTAAAGCCTGCCCACTTGGCAAGTAATGGAATATACCGGTGCATTTCTCCGTATACTTCAATACTTTTAATGAGTTTTCTTTTGTATGCTTTAAGGCCGCAGTTAAAATCATGCAACTTAATTCCACTTACCCGGCTGGCAGTAGAGTTGAATAACTTAGAAGGTAAATTTTTTGTAAGTTTATTATCATAGCGAACTTTTTTCCAGCCGCTAACCATATCAAATCCACCTTCTACAATCATTTTACGCAGCTCAGGTATTTCATCCGGGCTATCTTGCATATCTGCATCCATAGTAATTACAACATCGCCCTGTGCCGCTTTAAAACCCTCATTTAAAGCGGCGCTTTTTCCATAATTACGTTGAAACTTTATACCCCTGATGCAGTTGTTTTGCTTGTT
>JBBQTZ010000406.1:0-1974 GCA_038234405.1 Chitinophagales bacterium | reverse complement strand
TCCGGAAGCCTATCCCTATTTGGGGCAATTAATAAAAAGCAATGCAGGCTCAACCATTATTAGTTGGGTTGATGGCAGAAACCCAACGACAACTTTTGATATTTATGCAGCAAAAATTTCTGATGCAGGCAATTTGGTGGCAGGTGGAGTGAGCACTTCTTTTATAACTACTGCAAATGGCAACTGGAATGCACCGGCTACCTGGGTGGGCGGCGTTGTGCCCCCTGCCACCGCTATTGTTACCATTCGGCATACAGTAACTGTTACAACTAATGCCAGTTGCAAAGCCTTAAAAGTAGAAAAGCCCGCTGGCTCAATAACGGTTATCACAGGTATAAACCTAACTGTACAACAATAAGTATATCCACTTTATTAATTGTTGTTGCAGCTAAAGTGAGATATTAAAACTAGAATTAATGCTGCCTATTTTACCTGCACACCAAAAACTTGTGTGCAGATTTATTACTGTCTAAAAATGTTCCGTGTTGGGTTTTAAAATCAAAATAACAAATGATTATTAAAGCAAGGCTTATATGTAACCAAACTTTACAAAATTACAAATTGTAACATAATCGCTGGCTGTCGTTAATATTAATGTGTACTTTCAGGCTTTAAAAGATTAAGACAGCAAGCCATCAGTATGAATCCAATTAAGAACCCCCTTTTTATTTCAGGTTTACTGTTGTTTAACTATTCAGTGGCTCAAAATTACCAGGCAATTAATGGGTCAAGATTTGCCGGTAGCATGGCGGCTTTAAATAATCCTGCTTCTATTGTACATGTACCTTACGGGTGGGATGTTACCCCTTTTGCAGTACAGTTTAAACAAAGTACCAATACCTTTAAAGTTAATAACTTCTCGCTGCTATCTAAACCAACCAATGTAACTGTTGCCGCTGTAAACGGGGTACAAAAAAGATTTGCATTCGCCAATCAGGATATCAGATTATTAAATACCCGTATCAGGCTAAATGATAAAGCAGCTATTGCGTTTGGTGCCAATATCCGCAATTACGCCTATTTCAACTCAGGCAATTCTAACTGGCAGGATACAGCCTTCAGCCTTGCAGATTATTTAAAAATTAATCTGGATCACCGGCCTTTATCTGCAAATGCCGCCGCAGCTACCTGGGCAGAATTGTACGCAAGTTATGCTCAAACAATTTTTAGTGATGAGTATAAAATTTTAAATGCAGGCATTACTTTACAATTAAACCGTTCAATTGCAGGCCTTTATGGCATATTGAACAATGCCAACTACTTTACAACTATTGTAAATAAGCCCATATACTTACTTACTACAGGCAATTTACAATATGGCTATTCGGCCAATGTAGATAAGGTAGATACAAACAAAACTGCCAATGCAAACACGAGCGCATTGCTACAAAATAACAGCTACAGCATTGGGGCAACTATTGGCATTGAATACATTTTTAAAACGGAAAGAAACATAAGGTTGGCTGATGACTTGCAGGATGATTTTGCGTACAATACCAAAATTGGCATTTCACTGGCAGATATTGGCAGTAATAAATTTAGTTATGGAAGTAAAAGCATTGCAGCAAATGCCGGCTTGCCGGGCATTACAGATACCGTACTGGAAAACAAGTTTAAGTCTGTGCTTACCATCAACGGTTTTAATGATAGCCTGGCAAGTATTTCTTCCTCTTTTACACAATTAAATGGCAATTTTTATATTTATAAACCTACCCGTGTTGTAATAAATGTTGACCAGCACCTTACAGATAACTTTTACCTAAATGCTGAATTAACCATCCCCATTTTACCTGTATTTGCAAAAAATATACTTTTTATCAGGGATATAAATTTGCTTGCCATTACACCAAGATGGGAAACAAAAACCTTTGGCGCCTATTTGCCTATCTTAGTAAATATCCGGCAACAATTGTGGGTGGGTGCAGCTTTTAAAGCCGGCCCTGTTTTATTTGGCACACATAATCTTGCCAATTT
>JBBQTZ010000405.1:0-1984 GCA_038234405.1 Chitinophagales bacterium | reverse complement strand
TAGCAAGGTGCAATTAATAATATAAATTAGCAATAAAGAGCCTCAATATGATTTATTGCAATGTATCTTTTAAATAGAGTTACCTTAAAGAAAAGTAAAAACTAAATTATAATTTTATAAAATGGTTTCAACTTCATGTACTTCATTTATAATATCCCGTGTTACCGTATCGAGTTTTTCAATTTCTTCTGCTAAGTATTGCATTAATTGTTCCTTTGAAGCAATATTTTCCCTGGACTTAAATAATTGCAGAATACCTGAAATATTAGCAGTATGGCGCCTTACCTCATGATTTTGAGACCAGCCAATTTTTTTAAGTCTTTCATTTTTAACAACCAACTCGTCGGTTTTCTTCCTTATTTGATTTATTATCGGAATAAAAATGTATCTGAATTCAACCACATAAATTACAATAGTTAAAAAAAACAGCACAACTTCAATAATAACTATAAAAATCAATTTTTGATATGCCTCTTTTTGCAAATTATTTACAATAACATCCATTTTAATTAGAAAAGCATCATTTGTATTGCTAATTAAAGCAAAATCAACTGCATGTTGATTTTTAAGAGCATTGATGAAGTTTCTATTGCTGCTAAAAAAAGGTGCCAGTGCTTTTAATTCATCATATATTTCTTTATTTTCAATCTTTCTGATACCTAAAATATTATTACCATTCATTAACGCATTTTGTATTAATTCCAATTGATTAAACGTTTTCTCTATCAGATCAATTTCAACATCTTTGGTAAAAAGATACCGATGATAAGCTAAAGAAATTTTTTGGCTTAACATACGCTGCCTTCCTGCAATATTTATTAATTCCGCATCATGATATTTTTTTGAGAGGGCATATTGTATATATACTTGATTCAACAATAATAGAATGATTGCGGTGGCTAATGCTAAATGATATTTGTTTTTGAATGAAGGCACTGGAATATATGTTTTAAATTTTCTTTTTGGGGGATTTAACTAGCTAAGGCTACTTATTAATCAACGATATAGTACAGGAAAATTTAAAAATTTTATTCCGAAAATAGCAGGTTTAGCAGTTGTAAAAGAGAAAATCATATTAGTTTAATTTTTTTGTAGTAAAATTTTGATTTACATTCTCTCCATAGAGAGTAAAACGAGTAAACGAGTAATAATTGGAATTATTGAGCAGCAAACAAAATATAAAAGTTTTATAAACTGTTTGGTCGCCAATGGCAATAATTATTCCGCTGCAATTTCCAATTCGGGACTTTTACTATTAAAAATTTCTAAAATACATTTACAAATACAAAGCAGGCTGATAATTGCTGTGGAGCCATAATTACCCAAAGAGGTATTCTTCATTAAAAAAATACTACTTAGTCCGCCCAAAATGATGGCGACATGTAATACCACTTGCCTGCCATCAAAAATAGCAGCATAGTTATCGGGTGTGGCAGTAATGTACGCCCTGTTTGTAAAAAAATTAGTTATTAAATAGTATCCCTGGCTGCTAATGCTTACTAATAACCCCAAATTAAAAAAAGTGTCTTGAAATAAGATCGTTGTAAGTACCATGCTTTTATCTTAATTAGGATTGGCTATAAAGCCAATAAAGCCAATAATAAATACAGCATAAAAAAAGAAAATCCCCATTCTTATCAATAAATATTTGATGCAGTTATTAATATGAAACACTGAAGGAATTTAAAAGCAATTACTAATCTTGCACACGCAACGCCCTTACCGCTGCTAAAGCTTATTGAAAGAGGTTGCTTGCAAATAAAACAGGTCTTTAATTAGCTAAGCAACAACAATAAATGTAGTTAATATGCTAAAGGGTAATGGCACTTTAATTTATTTTATTTACATTTGAAATTATTCCATTAACGGAAAAATAAACAATCTTCTAATAAATTAATCCTTTAATCAGTTATGAAACCAAAGCCTTTGTTTAGAAACCTCATTGCAACTTTTCTTTTCTTTGTTTTTTTTGCACCAGTTGAAG
>JBBQTZ010000404.1:0-2001 GCA_038234405.1 Chitinophagales bacterium | reverse complement strand
AGTATATTACCTGGGCTTTACTGCAATTAATAATCCGGGCCAGCAGAAAATACTTAAAAAGCAATACCTGAGTAATGGTGCGATGGTTAGCTTTGATGTAAAGGGCGGCGAAAAGGAAGCCTTTACAATGCTAAATAATCTAAAGCATATAAAACTAGCTGTAAGCCTTGGAGGCACAGAAAGCCTGGTAGAACACCCTTACAGCATGACGCATGCCGATGTGCCAGGTGAAGAAAAAAACAAACTCGGAATAACCCAAAAAATGATTCGGTTAAGTGTGGGGATAGAAAACTACAATGACCTTATCTGGGATTTAGGGCAGGCTTTGGATAAAATTGAATAAATATCTTATTGCAGGAATTTTAAAAGATACTTCAATGCGATTATATGGCTTTTAAAGAATGTGGAGAATAAATTATAAGCCGCTGATTTTGCAAAAAGAATCTTTTGATAAAATAATTGCCGATAGCAATGGAAATGAGAAAGGCTGGAAATAATGATAATTCTCAGAAATACAATTCACTCCAAAATGAAGGATAGTGGACAGCTGTCCCAATCAACTAAAAATAGCGTGTGTTTTAAAAGTAAAATATTCTTGCTGCCATACAAAACCGAAGCGTTGTTTATGTATGGCAGTCTCATTTTCTGGTACCTTAACTTTCCAATCTTAAAAACATAATACCGGATGGGAAAAGTATTTGTATAAATGCTGTTAATAGTGGCTTGCTTGTAAAACTAAATCCCGCTGTTTTCTTTTGTAATCAATAAAGAGCACTATTGTATGTAACAATTGTTACTATAAATATAACAGGCAGCAAATACTTTTAATTTTACCACAATTTAAAATAAACGATATGCCTGCTAAAAAAATCATTGTTGTGGGAGGTGGCAATGCCGGCCTCTCTGTTGCCGCTCAATTGTTATAAAAAGACAAGCGCCTTCAGATAAGTATTATTGACCCATCTGAAAAACATTACTACCAGCCCGCCTGGACATTAGTAGGCGCAGGTATTTTTGACATTAATAAAACAGTCCGCAACGAAAAAGATTACATCCCAAAAGGAACTACGTGGATTAAAGATGCAATTGCAACATTTCTCCCGGATAAAAATAAAGTAGTTTGTAAAAGCGGTACTTCTTATCAGTACGATGCAATGGTAGTGTGCCCCGGCATACAACTTAACCGGGATAAAATAAAAGGCTTTAAAGAACCATTGGGTAAAAATAATGTAACCTGCAATTACTCATTTGATATAGCACCATACACCTGGGAACTAATTAAAAAATTTAAAGGCGGCACCGCTGTTTTTACCAATCCCGTTGGGCCGGTTAAATGTGGCGGGGCACCACACAAAATCATGTACCTGGCATGCGACTACTGGCGTAAGCAGGGCATTTTGGATAAATGCAATATGAATTATTTATCTGGTGCAGGGGTTATTTTTGATGTAAAGGAGTATGCAGCAACGCTCACCGATTTAATAAAAACGAATAATATACAACCTCATTTTGGAGTAAATGTAAATGCGATTGATGGGGTAAATAAAACCGTTTATTACGAAGAAAAAAATGGCGATGGAGTAGCAAAACAAAAAAAATGAAGTACGATATTTGCCATGCAGTACCCCCACAATCGGCACCTGATTTTATACAGAACAGCCCGCTTGCCGATGTCAACAATTCTTTTGGTTTGGTGGAAGTAAATAAGGCTACCATGCAGCACAGCCGTTTTGCAAATGTTTTTTCGCTGGGTGATTGCATCAATGCACCTGCAAAGAAATCCGGTGCTGCTATTCGCAAAGAAGCCTCCGTTGTGGTTCAGAATCTATTAGCCGTTTTAAATAACCAGTTGGTGACTGGTGAGTACGACGGATACAGTGCCTGCCCTATTCCTACTCAATATGGTAAATTAATGCTGGCAGAATTTGATTACAGTGGTAACCCAAAAATGACTTTTCCCTTTGACCAGGTAAAACCGAGATGGAGCATGTGGTTTTTAAA
>JBBQTZ010000403.1:0-2020 GCA_038234405.1 Chitinophagales bacterium | reverse complement strand
TATGCATAAAACCAGTTGCGTTTAACTCCCGCATGCCTGCATCAACAATAGGGTAACCTGTTTGTCCGGTACACCATTTTTCAAACTCACCAGTATCATTTCTCCATTCAATTGTATCATATTCCGGCCTAAAAGCCTTGTTGTGCCCAACATGTGGAAAATTCCACAATATCATGTGGTAAAAATCACGCCATATCAATTCGTTCAAAAATGTTTCTGAAAGGCCCTTACAATGTTTAGCTAACTTTCTGATACTAATTGTACCAAAGCGTAAATGCACTCCTAATTTTGATGTACTGGCAATTGACGGAATATCTCGCTGCTCAGTGTATTTTTTTACAATTTCATCATTAATATTTTTTGAAGGAAAACTAACAGTTGTTTCTTTGAAGCCCATCGATGGCAGGCTTGGAATTAACTGTACAGTTTGCTTGTAGAAATTGTTGAAATACCTTTCTGTAGGGTAAGCTTTCAAATTATCTTCTGTAAGGGTTGCTTTCCATTTGCGGCTATACGGTGTAAATACGGTGTATGGTTTACCATCATCTTTTACCACTTCAGTTTTTTCGAGCAAAACCTGGTCTTTAAAGGTATTAAATTGCACTCCTTTTTCAGCAAGCCAATATTTTAATTGTATATCTCTTTCTAAAGCATAAGGTTCGTAATCATGATTGGTGTAAACAGCAGTAATACTATATTTACTTAGAAGCATTTCAAATACCTCGTTTGGCTTGCCATAGTAAACCTCTAGCGAACTACCTATAGCCGCAAGCTGCTGCTGCATTTCGTTGATTGCATCCTGTATAAACTGCACTCTTTTATCGGCCTTATCTTCTAATTTATCTAAAATGTTTTTATCATAAATAAAGATAGGAACTACAGGCAAACCGGCTTTTAATGCCTGGTAAAGGCCAGTATTATCTGCAAGCCGTAAATCTCTTCTAAACCAAAAAATATTAATTGATTGCATGGTAGTGTATTATGTATTGCTTGGTTATAAACATGCTACATATTAAATAGTTGGTACAAAGGCAGCATAAATTTTTTGAGTAAATGCATTACCGTAATTAGTATTTCCAATTGATTGAACCCAACGTATGTTGTAGATGCTATTGGTAAAAAATACTTCATCGGCATTTAATAAATCATTTATGGTAATAGCTTTTTCTTCAATCTGAAATTGATTCGTTTTTAAAAACTGCAGAAGTGCCTGCCGCATTACGCCAGCTACACAACCTTCTGATAAGGCCGGTGTAAAAACTAATTCGCCCTTTACTATAAATATATTGGCAATGGTACTATCACAAATATTACCGGTGGTATTTAACAAAACAGCATCGTTCCATTTTTCTTTTTTTGCAAGTAATGCTGCCAAAACATACGTAAGATAATTGTTGTGTTTAAGGTTACTGAGTATATCACAATTCTTTTTAAACTCACTATAAATACCTGCTACCAGCCCATTACTATTCCAATCACCATTACCCTCCGGAAGTTGCCATGTTTGTATAATATAATTTGGTTTGTGATTTTCGGCATCGTACAGCCCACCATCGCCCCGTATTATACTTAGCCTTACCCTTGCAGCAGATTCATGCAAGTTTTTTTTTGCCAAAGTAATTGCTTGTTCAATCAATTTTTCGGGCGAAAAATGTTTTGGTATTTCAAACTGAAGTACCTGCATTCCTTTCCATAAACGTGCAAAATGCTCATCAGCCAACTCAATTATACCATTTCTACTTTTCATAGTTTCAAAAAGACCATCGCCGTACCTAAGTGCCCTGCTATTTGCTCCAATTATAGAACTTCCTTCTTTAAATAACTTTCCATTGTAGTTAAAATAATTCATCTTGCAAAGTTAAGGCAGCTATTACTTGAGTGTGTATTTAATACAACTTACAAAAATATAAAAGCCAATATAATGGAAAATAATTGCAAACTATAGGGCATAAAAAATCCCACCAAAATATAGGTGGGATACAATTTATTTTTTGGGCTTTACATTTCTTCGTCTAAAATA
>JBBQTZ010000402.1:0-2021 GCA_038234405.1 Chitinophagales bacterium | reverse complement strand
GGGGCTTGGCCGCATGAAAAATTATCAGCCCATACAACCAATATATTATTCTCATAAAGTACATGCAGGCGCCAATCAAATAAATTGTTTGTATTGCCACAGTGGAGCCCAGGATAGCAAGTACTCTAATATACCATCTGTAAATACATGTATGAATTGCCATAAAGCAATAAAAGAATATAAGGGTGATCCTGTTGTAAAAGAAGATGGCGGAATAGTAGATGGCACTGCAGAAATAAAAAAATTATATGAATATGCAGGTTGGAACCCGGATACAAAAAAATATGATAGAGAGGGTTCTCCTATTCAATGGGTAAAAATTCACAATTTGCCAGATCACGTATACTTTAACCACAGCCAACACGTAAAAGTAGGAAAACAAAATTGCCAAACCTGCCATGGACCTATACAGGAAATGCCTGAAGTTTATCAATACAGTGACTTAAGTATGGGATGGTGTATCAATTGCCATAGGGAAAGCAAAGTTAATTTTTACAATAAAGAAACTGGCGAAGGCAATAAATTTTACAGTATTTACGAAAAATTACACAACGACATCAGGGCCGGTAAAATGGACAGTGTTACCGTTGAAAAGATAGGTGGAACGGAATGTCAAAAATGTCACTATTAAACAATTAGCAAATTAGGATACATGCAATTGTGCTAACGCTGAAGCACAGAATTAACAATTTGCATATTTCGCACCTGCATTTCAGCACATTTATTTTATATGGAAAAAAAGTACTGGCAAAATTTTGGAGAGTTAAACCAAACAGAAACTTATCAGGAGAAATCTAAAAATGAGTTTCAGGAAGAACTACTGCCATTGGAAGATTTGGATGGAAAAGGAATAAATGAGGTAAAAACACCCCGTAGAGATTTTCTTAAATACCTTGGTTTTAGTACAGCAGCAGCCACATTAGCAGCTAGCTGCGATTTACCGGTAAGAAAAGTAGTTCCTTATTTAAACAAGCCAGATAATCTTATTCCTGGTGTTGCCAATTATTACGCCTCTACCTATATTAATGAAGGGGATGTTATTCCGGTAGTTGTAAAACAAATAGACGGAAGGCCTATAAAGGTTGAAGGAAACGAAAATTCTTCTATCACAAACGGCGGAACAAGTGCACAATCGCAGGCATCTGTTTTAGATTTATATGATAATACCCGCCTGCGCTATCCAATGCAAAGTGATGGTAAAGAATTTAAGGAAGTTACCAGTTTTGATGCATTTGATAAATTGATAGCTGGTAAAATGAGTACTGTAGCTACAAAGCCAGTAGTTATTTTATCTAGTACCATTAATTCTCCTACAACTTTACAAATAATTGATGAATTTTTAGCCAAGCAGCCTGCCGGAAGTAGATTGGTGCAATATGATGCGGTAAGTTATAGCGGTATGTTATTGGCAAACGAAGCCTGTTATGGTAAAAAGGCAATCCCATCCTATCATTTTGAAAATGCTAAGGTTATTGTAAGTATTGGAGCTGATTTTTTAGGAACCTGGTTAAGCCCGGTTGAATTTTCGGGCCAATATGCTAAAAATAGAAAAGTAACTGATAATAAAACTGAAATGAGTTATCATATTCAGTTTGAAGGAACTTTAAGTTTAACAGGTAGCAATGCTGATGATCGGTACATGCACAAACCATCAGAAAAAGCTTCCATTGCTTTGGCTCTGTTGGGTAAAGTGGGTGGCGCAGTTGCGGCTTCTTCAATAAAAGATGCTGAACTTAATAAAGGAATAGAAGCTACTGCCAAATTGCTAAATGCACACAAAGGTGAGGCTTTGGTAGTTTGTGGAAGCAACGATGTTAATTTGCAAATAATTGTAAATGCTATAAACGAAGCGGTTGGTGCAAATGGTAAAACTATTAATTGGGGAACTACTTCTAATTATCGCAAAGGTGTAGATGCTGATTTTGTTAAGCTGGTAGATGAAATGAACGCTGGCGCAATTGGCGTTATACTAATTAACGCAACTAATCCTGCTTATAGTTATTACGACGCACAAAAATTTG
>JBBQTZ010000401.1:0-2049 GCA_038234405.1 Chitinophagales bacterium | reverse complement strand
GCAGCAATACAGCTATTGGTGGTGCTGGTATCATTGGCCTCGATTACAAATTTGAAGAAATTCCACTAAACCTTACCCTAGATTGGAAACCGGAATTGAACATCATTTCAAAAGTTGGATTTGAATCCTCTGGTATTGGATTATCAGCAAGGTTCACTTTTTAATATCCTTCCCGATTTCTATAAAATTTTTATACCTCCCGGTTACTTCCGTAGCCGGGATTTTTTTTATAGGCTGGCATGGTTTTTAAAAGAATAGTATTGGGCAGCGAAGTAATCCGTTCAGCTATTTTTCTTTTATAGTGAAGATGAAAAATGTGTTGATAGAATGAAGGGATAGCAGGCTGTAAAAGTTAAAATGTAGACCAGGAAGGCAACTGGATTTTTTTATTGGAAAAACAGATTGATGAAAAAAAATTGCAGCTTTCTCTTATGTATGTTATTGGCGGTTTCCGCAACGGCACAGGATATTTTTATAAATAAAGATACAGTAGTTAATAAGCTTTGGTCGATAGAACCCGGCACCATCCTGCATTTTGGCAGCAGGGGGCATATCAGCGGAAAGGGAACTATTAAAGGCGGAATCATTGATGCTGCAATGGGCCAATGGATTTTTGATACTACTATCACACTCTATCCCGAAGGTACTTATGGAAAAGATTTTAGTGCCAGGTGGTATGGTGCCGGCAGGCAGGCAGACAATGCAGGGGCGCTGCAAAAAGGCATCAACACGGTGTTGGAAAATCCACAAACACTCCGCAACTTTTTTATACCTAAAGGCATTTACCCGTTTGGAAGGCCGTTGATAGTGCAATCTGTTTACAAAGGCAATTATGCAGGCATTACCATCCATATTTATGGCGAGGCTTCCTTTTGGGATTGTTGCAATGGAACCACGCTGCAATACACTGCTGTTAGTGGTTTTGCACTCGGGCTGCAGTTGAACAAAGGCACAGAAATAAACAACCTTATCATCACCGGAAAATTTAAATCCCCGGGTGGCAATGATAGTTCGTACTTCAACATTCCCTTTGAAAAATATAAGGATGCCAATAATAAATGCAGCGACACCTATGCCGGCCTTGTAATTGATTATGATGCAGCTAAAAACAGCGGCGGTTCCACCGGACTTTCTATCCATGATATCAATGTGAGTAATTTCTCTATCGACTATTTAATAAGCCCCAACGGTAAAACTTTCAATGCCGATATTTTGGTGTTTCAAAACATTCGTTGTGGCGATGCCCGGATAGGTTTTGCCACCGGGCAGGCACAGGAAAAAGGAAACGTAATCCGGGGTATTTATTCCTGGGGAAGCATACACACTTTATTCTCAATCGGGCGCTACGGTAAGTCGCAGGCCGGACAATATACCATTGATGGCGGTAATGTAGCGGGCAGGTGTATCCGCCTTTTTGATATTACACAAATTGGTTGGTATGCTACACATATCAGCAATTTGTTTGCAGAAAGTATTGCCAGCATTGGCAGCATCACCAGCCAAATACCCACTTCGGTTGACAATTGCACTTTTCATTTTGTGTTGCCACAGGTTGTAGGCAGACAAAACCTGTTTTATGCCAACAACAGCAAAGTGGCATTTAACAATTGCACCTTCCGGTATTACGGGTTAAAAGATGCCATGAAGTTTACCGGCGAAGCCACCTATAACAATTGCTTTTTTAGTGGCCCATCTGTAAAAAACTAAAATGGAAAGGTTAGATGAAAGATGATGAATGTTTTTTTCTTCTGTTAGAAAATAGTCTTTATTGGGAAATTTATACCTTTTTTTAAAGGTGTAAACTTTAATTGTAATTGGGTTGTTTTTGGATTTTTTTTGGAACAAGGTTTTGTTTTTCATGGCATCTTCGTTGGCCTGTCCATATTTTTTGCACATGCATCAAACTAAGGATATTACTCCTCATTATTTAACACACCAAATTAATATTGAAAGTTAGTACAACTGTATTTATGCCAGCGGCGTAACCTGTTTGTAGCTTCGCTAATTCATCAATGCAAACCCTGCGCCAGCGGCGCAGCCTGATAATCT
>JBBQTZ010000400.1:0-2065 GCA_038234405.1 Chitinophagales bacterium | reverse complement strand
CCTTCTGTTAAAGCTTTTTTGGTAAGGTCAATCACTTGCTCTGCTGATTTTACAAACTTATCATCCTTCATCATCCCTTTAGCTGCAAACAAAATAGATGCATCGCTTATTTTGTAATTCAGTGCCTCGCTTTTAGCTACTTCGGTAGTACTTGCGCCGCAATAGTATGGAGCTGTTCTTAAAGTAGCATCACCCATTTTCATCAATGATAGCAATGCCGAAATTGGATCAGTACCATTTTGACAATTAACATCTTTAGGATCTTTTATTTGTTCGTATAAAAAAGTAGGCGAAAAAGCATATTTATTAATTATGGCCCTATCGGTGATGCCATGTGTTTGTGCATACAAGATAGTAGCCACGCCATACGCATTTGCCCAGGCGGTGCAGGTACTATATTTACCCTGGTTGCCTGGTGTGGGACAATATTGCTCCAGCGAAAAATTAGCAGGCATACTGGCAAAGCTCCGTGACGACATTACCATTTTCTGCGGTGTTTTAGCCATCAGCGATAAATCGAAAGTAGCCCCCATAGAATGCGGTTCGTCTTGGGCATTGATAATGCCATAAGCAAATAAAGTTACTGTAAGGCAAAAAATTCTTGTGAGTGTCATAATGTAAATTTTTTATGAAATTAATTTAAAAAGGGGTTTGTGTTTATACCTTCAAGAGGGTATATTTAAGTAATAGTAACTGATTGCCTATTACTGATAAACACAATTGCCTGTCAGTAACAGGCAATTGTGTTTATCAGTATGTACAACTAAAAATAAGTAGTATATATCGTTGCTTACGGTAACAAATTAAAATAGCATTGAATATTTTTTAATTCTTACTTTAACGCAAAAAATGGGTTGCAGGTATTAATGAGAGTAATTATTTTACAAAAAATGTTTTTTTATCTACACCAATTCCTTTTAAAGTGAGGCTTTTCCATCCTTTTGGAAGAATTGATTTTATTTGAACAATTCCTGTTGGAGTAATATCCAATCCACCAAAACCATTCAATACAGCCTGCAATATGCCACCTGCGCCGGTTGCAAAATAGGGGTTGGTTCCACCCTTGGTTTCGGCAATAACATTAAAAGGCGGCAATAGGTTAGGCTTGTAAGAATCATTGAAAAAATGAGTGGCTTTTTCCCTGTCACCAATCCTGGCATACAACAATGCAAAGATGGCCTGCGTCATTGCAGGAGTACCTTCATTGGGTACTCTTACAGAATAATAATCAAGGTCATTTTTTATTTGTTTAGGATCTGTAATTTCTTTTAAAGGGTAGGCTAATAAATTTACATCGGCTTGTTTAATGCCCTCACCTTTGTAAGTGGCGTGTTCTTTTGTTATACCATCAGGCCCGTCCGACTGGCCTGGCCGGGCGGGCATTTTTAAAATGGGAATGTTATTGGCCACATTCATCCAGTCTGCATCAGGTGCAATGCCCAATATTTTCGCTGTTTCTGTTGCATATTTTAAATTGGCTTTGGCAGCAGCATTGGTAAAGGCATTGTTGTCAACGTTCTCGGCCCATTCATCTGCCGCTACCACATTTTTAATGTCGTACAGGCCAGGACCATTTCTTTCTACCCGGCTTGCCCAAAAATCTGCGGTGGCTTTTAGTATTGGCCAGCCTTTTTCCCTGAGCCAGGTTTTATCCTGGGTTACGCAATAATAGCTCCAGGCAGCAAAGGCAATATCAGCGGTAATGTGGTGCTCAAATGGTCCGCTCAAAGCCCAAACCGGTGTTTCTTCCACACCAGTTTCTGCACTCTCCCATGGATACATGGCACCTTTATAGCCTTTGCCATAAGCATTGCGTTTGGCAGCTTCCAGTCTTTCAAAGCGATATTCAATCATGCTCTTTCCCATTTCCGGATGCAGTTGCAGCAGTGCCGGAAACATCCACAATTCGGTATCCCAAAATACATGGCCATTATAGCCCAAGCCACTCAATCCCATTGGGCTAGGACTGTTGCTGGTTCCCTCTCTAACAAAAGAATACAAGTGATACATCATACTGTGTATATCCTGTTGCGCTTGTGCTACCACTCCCGATTCATCGGGACTA
>JBBQTZ010000399.1:0-2120 GCA_038234405.1 Chitinophagales bacterium | reverse complement strand
ATATTGTGGCTGTTTTACCATTTCTTTTAAATTTTTAAATGACTCGTAAGGCCCATCGCTGGAAAATAAATTTAACAACCAAATAGGTAAACCATCTCCCGGATCTATCTGCACCCGGTATTCAATTTTATATTGTTTATTGCTGATAGGAGTAACGGTCCATACCGCACTTGAATACTTTAAACGTACTATTTTTTCTTTAACAGGCAAAAAGCCATCTACATTTTTAGCCAGTACTGTTAAGGTTTTATTGGTTACATTTTGTTTAAAGCTCATGTGTATTACCATATCACGGTTTTCAAAAGGCCAGGGCACTTCGGTTACCGTATAAAAATATACTTCGGTCGCATTCTCCTCTTTTAGCAATGTAGAAACAGCAGTTTTATACGCCCATTTGTATTGCTTGTTTACATCCAGCAGTACAGCAGCCAATTGAGATATTCTGCCATCAAACACACACTCTACCTTTAATTCATTAAACTTGTAAGCAGGATTTTTTTTTGCAAAAACTTTAATGCCATTTTTATCTTTTTTTAAGATCCATGCTTCCTGACAATTTCCATTTTGCTGAAAAAGCAAACAAACAAATAGCAGTACTGCAGAAGCATAGTTTATTAAATAATTATTATTGGCAGGCATTGTATAATATCAATAGTAAATAAAAGGAATTGATGCCTTCAACCGATTTGTTGCAGTTGAATTTTATCAGCAAGTTACGTTGCAGGCAGGAGATTACTATCGGTATCCACATACTCTATATCTTTGGTTTTGTTAAAAACCAATTTTTAAGTAGAATTTGTACAGAAGGGTTACCATGCAATCATGACAAGGGTTTTCTACTTATTTATTGGCTGAAGGATCATTATATTTTTTTGAGGCTAAAAAGTTTGGAAAGCTTTATAGCTGAAATCATTTAACGGTGTAATGGCATTTTAACAGTAGAATTGGGGTTAAAACGCTTACAATAAAATATCCTTGAATAAGAATCAATTTACAGTTCTATCTGTAAAAAGGTAATCAACATCAACCATGAAAAATAATATTACCTGGTATAAGATAGCAGATAGTGAAGCTGAAATAGATTTTGCAGCAAATGGTCTTGTTCAAATAACTGTAGCAGGTAAATCTGTATGCCTTGCAAAGAAAAATAGTGTGATAAGCGCAAGTGCTGCAAAGTGTCCACATGCAGGAGGGGTATTGGCAGATGGGTTTATAGATGCGCTTGGGAACATTGTTTGTCCATTACATCGTTATAAATTTAGTTTGCAAAATGGCAGAAATGTAAGTGGCGAAGGATATTTTTTAAAGTTATTTCCTGTAGAAATTAGGGAAGAAGGCGTATTTATTGGGTTAGAAGAAAATAAATTGTTTAATTGGCTGAAATAGTTCTACAATATTTTTTGCAGAAAACTAAAATACCCTATTTTTGCCCTCCAAATAAAAAAACACTCCTCCTTAGCTCAGTTGGTTAGAGCATCTGACTGTTAATCAGAGGGTCTCCCGTTCAAGTCGGGAAGGGGGAGCTTAAAAATCAGGCAGTTATGAACAAATCGTTTATAGCTGCTTTTTCATTTGCAGAATATTTGCATTCTTTCCAGGAAAACTGTTGCTAAAATATATAAGAATAAGACAAATACTTATTCCCTTTACGCTGGTATTTTAATTTTCCCGTTCAAATACTCTTCTCAAAAAACTACAGTTAATTTAAAATAGCTACTGCTATGTAATGATAAATTACCTAATAAGCTGAAAATAAGTAACTTAAAGTCCTTTTGCTACTATCCAGGAAGCCAAAAGTAAACTGACGACATGTATATCTTCTTATGTAAATTATGACACTGGATTTACAATGTTTCACCAACTTGAAAAACAATTTATAGAATTTAAGGTACTCATTTCTCGATAGGTTGTTGCCCCAAAAGAGATTTTTACTGGCGAATCGTTTTTTCGGTCGGTGGTGGCGGTGTCTACATTGTAAAATAATATGATATAATATAGGAATATTTACATTTAAACGATTGTTTTTATTACTTTTATATATAACTTAAAAGTATTGAACCAAAACCAAATGCAAGAAGTACGTTACACAATAGAAACCTACCAACTCGAATATAACAGGG
>JBBQTZ010000398.1:0-2124 GCA_038234405.1 Chitinophagales bacterium | reverse complement strand
ATCACTGTTTATTTTACCATCAATGGCATTGTAAATTGGACTGTTAACTGCCATTTTAACCACACCATCATACATTTCTGCCAGCTTCAGCTGATAGCGTTTTACGGTTTTGTTTATTTTTTTTATAATATTCTGATTGTAATCTGGCAAATCTATATCCGTAAAATATTTACTCAACAATTGCCCTGGATAAATATTACAATCGCCAGCACTATCTACATTATGTAGAGAAGTGGCAATAGTTTCGAACGTACCGCTATTTCTTTCCTTTTCAAGTATAATTTCACACAGTGTTTTGTAGTTATTTCGTTGCAATTTATCATTACCTGCAGTATTAGAATAAACCCAAATATGCGAATTAGACGAAAAGAAACTGAGGCTATAATAACTTCCTATATTTTTAGCTCTAAAGTAAATCTTATTCCCTATATAAGTTATTTTAAAATATTTATTCAGAATATAGTTTTTATTAAAACTATCTGTCATCTGAGTTGCTGTACTTCCAGCAAGCAACATTATTCCGCTATAATCTTCATTATTTGAGGTTGTAAATCTTATTTCTTTATCGCCAAATTTCAATGTCAAAATATTTCCTACAGCCGGTAAAACATCAATGTTTAACACCAATTCAGCATAACTTCCATTAGCCGAATAAGCATTTGTTGATTTTACTTTATAACGCAAACCATTACCAGTAAAATCAATCTCTTTAGCTAGTCTAGTTATTATTATCATTCTGCCAGTGTGTTGGGTTCAATTCAAAATTATGTTTACTTTTTACATCTACAAGGCAGCGAACGCCATAGTTTTTGCCATCAGTAACTTGATGGGCTTCAATAGAAGAAGGGTCAAATGAAATAATAGTGCTATTAAAGCCAATACGGGCGGTATTCAATGCCGAAAGTATATCATCAATAATTTCCTCGCATTCGTCAAAAGCTTCCGAAATAGCTGCTTTATTAACCTGTGTAAGCGATTTTACAATGATAAAGGCAACTTCACGTATTTTAAACGAATTATCGCGGTTCGATCCATCGTATTTAATAGGCATAACTTCCAGTATCATATTGTAGCCCTTAAAATTATTTTGGCCAGCTGCAAAATCATTGAGCTCCATCCGCCAAAAGTGTTTATCAGTTGGTAAATGATGCAACAAAGTATGTTTTGCTGCCAAATCTTCCAAAAATGCTACTAATTCACTGTTTTTAACTGCCATTGTAATTAATGTTACTCAAGCAAAAGTATTTAATGGGAGGGCAAAAAAAAAGGACACTGCAAAAAACAAAAGTGGGGGTGCGACTCACAGCCACACTCCCACTAAATAACCAAATATGCAATTAATTATTTACTATTCTCTTTTATTCCATCATTTAACTCTTCCAAAAATACCAGTAAAGGTATTTTTGCCACATTATCCAGCTTTGTTATGTCTCCTTTGCACATTCCACGCATTACGCTACTCCATCCGCTACCATCGTTCTTGCTACTTTTCTGAAACACCCATTTATAATTGGTTTCTATAAATGTTCTGAAAATAATATAATTCCATGCAAAAGCCATTTTAATAGCCTGTGGAAGTTTTGCCAATCTTTCAGCCTGTTTTCCTATCAAATTTTCATTGAAAGGCAACCGAAAATCACCATTAAAAGACTGGCTGTTTTCATCAGCATCTTCATCACGTTCACGCATAAGCACAGCCATACATTTGTCCAGGAAAGTTTCATCCATAGTTTCCTGAAACTTTGCAAAATACGTATCTGCAAATGCGAATTCTCCGGTAAGTATAGTGCCGTAATTATCCGAAGGACCATATAATATAACATCGGTATTACGTTGTATTTTATCAAAATACCAATTTGTAACAGGCTCTCTTTCCAAAAATTTCAGCAATGGCAAAAATGCTTCAGCAAAATAAGTTCCAGGAACTTTTGCCAGGTGTTTCAATTTTCCTTTTATTAGGCAGGCTATCAGCTCAGCTTCTTCTATCTCTTTATTTACAAAACGATAAATGGTAGTAAAATCACTACCATTTATTTTATCCCAGTTCGAAGGAAACTCAAACTTTCTTTTCTTCCTCCCCACTTTTACAACTATCTTTTCCATTATACCAATCGTTTAAATTTT
>JBBQTZ010000397.1:0-2167 GCA_038234405.1 Chitinophagales bacterium | reverse complement strand
AATTTCTTAAAAAAACGATATTTTTAGTATTTAAAGTCTATAATTAATAAAAATTGGTTATTAAAATTACAGATTGCGAAAATAGGTTATTTAGCTATAATTACCAATTATACGATTTTAAAAAGCAATAAAAAAGTTTGTATTGCAGGCATTTTTACTTAAAATAATTTAAAATTTGTAAAGCAAAGAGTTACTTATTTAGCAACTCAAGTGTTTTGTTAATTGTAATATCCTGTGTATTTAATACTTCAAAAAAACCCTCGTTTCTCCATACCTGCCTTGCAATTGCTGCTTTTAATCTAAGCTTTACAATTCCCTTTTGCATTAATACGGCTGCAGGTAAGTTAATGGAATCTTTAGCAGCCATTTGAGAGAATGCCAGCCAATCGGCTTCATTCAATAAAAAATGATTTGTAAAATCGGCGGGTGATTTATATACAAGAAGATTTTTTTTGTTTTGCAGATAATAGTTATAAGCAAAATCACTAATAATTCCGCTTAGTATAATTTTTGATAGTTGCCTGTTATTATTATTGGTATCTAACCCAACAAAAATATCAGGTGAAATGCCTCCACTACCATATAAAGTTTTTCCTTTAGGTGTTTTAAATATTTTTGATGTGTCATTTTTAACCGAATCAATTGTTACTACTTCGCCATCGTGAAAGCGGTTAACTATTTCCTCGTAATACGCTTTATCGCCGTGGCTGTACGGCCGTTGAATACTCCTTCCTATAGGTGTATAATATCTTGCAACGGTAAGCCTGAGTGCACTTCCATCATTTAGTTCATATTGTTCCTGCACAAGTCCTTTGCCAAAGCTTCGTCTTCCTACTACTGTAGCCCTATCCCAATCCTGCAAGGCTCCAATCAATATTTCACTAGCACTTGCTGTACCTTCATCAGATAGTAAATAAAGGGCGCCAGTTTCAAATACACCTTCTTTTTTGCATCGGTATTCTTTTTTAGGAAAATGTTTGCCCTCCGTGTAAGTTATCAATTTATCGCCCGATAAAAACTCATCCGCAATGGAAGTAGCTTCGTCTAAAACTCCGCCACCATTACCTCTTAAATCGAGAATTAATTTTTGCAAACCCTGTTTTTTTAACTTTTCCATGGCTTGCATAAATTCCTTATAAGTAACCTGCGAAAATTTATTCAACCTAATGTAACCAATACCATTTTGAATGATGTAGGCAGCATCTATACTGCTTACAGGTATCATTCCCCTTGTAATTGTAAATTTTTGCTGCCGCACTCCTCTTAATAAAGAGATCGCTACATTGGTATTTAAATCTCCTCTAAGTAAATTTCTTATTTTTTCTGCAGTAATTTTTTTGCCTGCAACTACTGTATCATTTATTACTAAAAATTTATCTCCTGTAAGTAAACCAGCTTTATCACTTGGCCCGTTTGGTACTATATTTATCACATTAATGGTATCATTAATTATATCAAATTCAACACCAATGCCAAAAAATACCCCTGCAATATCATCATTTACAGCTTGCAATTCAGCAGCCGCAATATATACTGAGTGTGGATCAAGTTTACCAAGCAATGCATCTATAGCTGTATCATTTAAAGCTTTTAGTTGTACATCATCAACATATTTATTCTCAATAAGGCTTATTACCTCTTGTAAAGTATGAGCTTTTTCCAGCGAAAAAAACTTTTTACCGGGCATTGCTCCTCTTATACTAAAACCAATCAACATCCCGATTATTATACAGATACTTAATAGTAAGGGTAGCCAAATTTGTAGTTTACTGTTCTTCTTGTAGTTCATCGGGGCAAAAATAAATTAATTATTACGAATGTGATAATTGTGTTTTTTAAACGGCGAGCATCGGCAGCTATCAATTTGGTTTAACCCGGTTTAAGCAACAGAAATATATCTACAGTAAACTCAAAATGCTTAAACCCAGGCTTGTACCTGAATATAAGCATCAAAATAGTTTGCTGTTTTATCAACCAAAACATATTAAAAGCCCGGTAGGTATTGCTTTGTAACCCTAACATACTAATTCAATTACAAAAGTTGGGTTTAATATTTCTTTGTTGGTTCCCGCTCCTTTTCACAATAGTTTAGTATGTAAACTACAAAGCAAAAACCCTGTAGTAGTTTTTTTTATTTCGTTTATTCGGTTAGAGATAAAAGAGATTA
>JBBQTZ010000396.1:0-2237 GCA_038234405.1 Chitinophagales bacterium | reverse complement strand
CAGCCCCCTTGCGGCTCTACCCACTCCAGCAACTGCTGCTGTTGCATAAAGTTTTTCAACACGGTAAAGTTGTTTAAAATCATTTGCTTTACAGGAGCAAACAGTTTTTCTTTATTCATTAAATACCGGCAGGCAATTTCTTCATCAACAACAGAATTGGTAATAAATATCTGTTCTTTTGCTGCCAAAAAAGTTTCCATTAATTGCTGGTTGCGACAAATAATCCAGCCAATTCGTATGCCCGGTAACCCATAAGATTTTGACATAGATGAAACACTGATTACCCTGTCAGATAGCGTTGCAGCCATCGGAAGTGGCTTTACAAAACTCATATCCCTGTAGGTTTCATCCATCAGCAACCAGGTTTCTTTTTTTTCAATGATGGCAATTATTTTATGCAGCGTGTCTTCATCAATTAATACGCCTGTTGGATTGTGCGGATAGGTTAAACTAACCAATTTGGTTCCTGGTGTAATCATCTTTTCCAAAGCATCCAGGTCAATCTGGTAGCCATTGTCAAAATTCATTTGCAGATAACTAATGCTGGCACCAATTGCACGGGGCGTTTCAATATTGGTAGCATAGTTTGATTTTGCAATCACCGCATGATCACCTTTTTCCAGCATTGAAGTGGCAATAATAAAAAGTGCCGCAGCAGCACCGGGTGTTACCAGCACTTCATCGGCAGATAAATTAATTTCATCGGCTATCAACGTTCTTAAAGCAGGTTTGCCTTTATGATCTCCATAATAAAGTACAAGGTCTTCCAGTGAAATACCTACATCGTTTAAGCGCTGATCCGTAAAAGAACTCTCGGAAAGATTACAATCAATATTTTCGTAACCATAGCCTTCGGGTGCTTCAATTTCTATGGGCATTCGCTTATATATCATGAGCTAATTTTTTATGCTATAAATGTATAGTTTATCCTTGTTTTAAATTGCTTATTTTTTGGCCCAATAGCATTATTTTTAACGCTGGTATTTAATTGCAACTTTATCTGCTCATTAGCTTAACAAAAAACTGCATGAAAAAAATAATTGTATTTCTATTTGTTCTATTGGTTTTAAAAAGTGAATCACAGGTGCTTTCAATGCGTGAACAGGCAAAAGTGATGGATGAATTGCTGGCAGACAGGCTCAACAATTTATTGCCATCGCTGATGGAGAAAAACAACATTGATATGTGGATTTTAATCAGCAGGGAATACAATGAAGATCCTGTTTTAAAAACCATGCTACCCGCTACCTGGCTTAATGCAAGAAGAAGAACCATGCTGGTTTTTTATAATAATCCCAAACAAAAACTATTTAAAAAACTTGCCATAGCTCGTTACAATGTGGGCGACCAGATAGAAGCGGCCTGGGATATGAAGGCTTTTCCCGACCAATGGGATGCGCTGAATGCTGTGATAAAAAAATACAATCCAGAAAAAATTGCCCTGAATACATCGGAAAATTTTGCTCACGCAGATGGCATGGACTATACAGAATACAAACAGTTTACCGGGAAGTTACCTGCCAGCTATTTAAACAGAATCATTTCAGCTGAACCACTTGCTATTAACTGGTTGGAAACAAGAACAGAAAGAGAAATGCAGCTTTATCCGCAATTGATAAACATCACCCACAACATCATCCGGGAAGGCTTTAGCGACAAAGTAATTACACCTGGCATTACTACCACAGACGACCTGGTGTGGTGGTTCAGACAAAAAGTAAATGATATGGGATTAACCACCTGGTTTCATCCATCTGTTGAAATACAGCGTATGGACAATGAGGTTTTTGACCACCTGAAAGCCTTTACCAATAAGGATTCAGGACAGGTAATTGAACCCGGCGATTTGGTACATGTTGATTTTGGTATTACTTATTTAAGATTGAATACAGACATACAGGAACATGTATATGTTTTAAAACCCGGCGAAACAGCTGCACCTGATTTTTTAGTAAATGCATTCACTAAAGCCAACCGCTTGCAGGATATTTTAACCAGCCAGTTTAAAGAAAATAAAAGCGGTAATACTATTTTAGCCGATGCGTTGGCGCAGGCTGCAAAAGAAAATATTGAAGCCAGCATTTATACCCATCCGCTAGGTTACCACGGCCATGCCGCAGGGCCCACCATTGGTTTATGGGATCAGCAAAAAGGCGTACCGGGGAGTGGTGATTTCCCCATGCATTACAACACCTGTTACTCTATTGAACTGAATGCTGCAACAGAAATTCCTCAAT
>JBBQTZ010000395.1:0-2307 GCA_038234405.1 Chitinophagales bacterium | reverse complement strand
TAATATACTGTGCAGAACGTTTTCCTCTACTACATTTTTATGCTATCAATCCAGGCATCATCAATTCAAATATCATATCAGGAGTTTTTGCCAACAATGAGGTTTTATTGAAAATACAACAAACCTTTCTGAAGTTGCTTTTCCAAAGTGCAGAACAATATGCAAAAAAGTAACACTACTTTTAAGTATCACCAGACATTGATCAATATTCAGGCACAATGTTTGGCCGGCACGGGCGCCCGATTTTCTCTAATCCTGTACTCCTAAACAAACGCTACGTAACACAATTAATGGACTAATCAGAAAAATTACTAACTATGGCATAATGTTTATTTTCAGTATAGTTTGCATTTGCTCTAAGGCTTTCTAAGCCATAGGCAACAAGGTACCTTTACCCTGCTTATTTTGCTTCAATAAAAAGAACTGTTCTAATTTTTAGCGAGTACGCTTACCCTTTAACGTATGTGAAGCTTCAATTTTAATTTTATACAGGCCAGGTTGTTAGTACAATGCTTTTTCTAAATGAGTGAACTTTTTTCAACTACAAAATATGGGTTAAAAACTTTGCAGATTTTGTATAGAGATCTGTTAGTACAAGAAATAATGCAGTATTGTTGTCTTGCGTTAACAGGTATAAAGTAGATGGGTAATTATTGATTGTGTTTTTCTTTATGATGTTGCATTTAGCATTTGTGTTAGTATTTATTTAAAGGGATTTAAAATCTGCAGAGGAATTAAATTTCCATTTTTATCAAAATAAGTAGAAATTTTAACTGGATATAAAAAAGAAAATTTGAGATACTTTTTTATAAGGAAAACTTTATTAATAGAGTAATAAAATAAGTGCTTGCCTTTGTAGTAAAGATGTCTGCAAAATCGATTTAGACGAGCTTTAAATAGCAGAAGATAGTAAAATTAATAACGTTAACAAATAGCCAAAGCCAAAGCCCGGTTCAGTCTAAAAAACATTTATGGCACGGTTTTAGAATTGTTATACCCAGAAGCTTCCAACAAAACAATTGTTCTAAATTGTTCAAAATTTTTTTTATTCATCATACAATCACTCATTATGAATTATTCAAACTTAGAAACTAGTCCCCAAACCGAGGCACCAAAATCAAGCCCGGTTAAAAATATCATTATTGGTGCTTTAGCTGTATGCCTTGTAGGGCTTGGAGCTTACACAATAACCAATAAAAATAAGTCGGTAGAGCAAATACAACAACAGCAAACACAGATTGAAAAGGTATCTGACGAAAAAAGTAATGTGCAAAATAATTTTGATGCTTCTTTAGCGAGGCTCGATTCAATGGCAACTTTAAATACAAATCTACAAGGTAAGCTTACTGATAAAAACAGTGAAATTGCCAAGGTTAAATCTGAGATTCGCAGTATTTTAAATAAGAAAAATGCAAGTGCATCAGAACTTGCAAGAGCTAAAAACCTTATTGCAGATTTAAACGGAAAAATAAGTGGTATGGAAGCAGACATTGCACGCCTTACAGATGATAATAAAACCCTGAGTGCTGAAAAGGTTGTATTAACACAGGATAAAGAAAAACTTTCTCAAGACCTGGTAGTTACCAATACCGCTAAAATTGAACTTGAAAAAAAGGTAGATGTAGCTTCTACTTTAAATGCTAACAACATTTCAGTTACACCCATCAATGTTAAAGCAAATGGTAGAGAAACAATTTCTACCAACGCAAAACGAGTGGATAAATTTTTAATTTCATTTGATGTAAATAATCGTATTGCTGAGCCTGGTACCACAGATTTATTTGTACTAATTACAGGCCCCGATGGTAAAACTTTGGTAAGTTCTGGCAGCACCATTACAAAATTTGCTACCCGTGAAGATGGTGAAAAAGAATTTACTGCAAAAGTACCTGTAGCATTACAAACGGCTGAAAAAAAGAACGTAGAATTTGCCTTTGTTCCTGATAATAATTTTAAGCAAGGCAACTACAAAATTCAGATTTACCAAAATGGTTTTCTAATTGGTGAAGGAACAAAAGAATTAAGAAAAGGTGGGCTTTTTAGTTAAACCCTACATGAAGATTTAAAATCCGTACACAGTAAAAATAAACATTGTTAAAAAGCAATTTGAATGTAAGTATTCAAATTGCTTTTTAATTTATAATTGTTACACCTCACAATATTTTCACTTTAATAAAATTTTTGCAAATTTTTCAAGTTCGGTTTTGTCCGCAGCAGAAAGTGTTTCGTTGTTATCAAATTTTGCTTTGTAAAATAGCACTCTTTTATGTTGGGGATATTTCAATAAAATTGATTCAATTAATTGCC
>JBBQTZ010000394.1:0-2366 GCA_038234405.1 Chitinophagales bacterium | reverse complement strand
CATAATATGATGCCCGAAGCGTTGGTTAAGTTTGGATTGGATACAGCCCTTAAAGACTTTTGTAACGACATCAATCAAAGCGGTGCATTAAAAGTAAATTACCAGTCCCTCGGGATGGAGCAGGTAGTGATCGATCAAACTACTGCCGTCACTATTTACCGGATTGTTCAGGAGCTCATTCACAATACCATGAAGCATGCTGCGGCAACAACTGCCATTGTGCAGTTAAGTAAAACAGATGAGCAATTATCTGTTACTGTGGAGGATGATGGTAAAGGCTTTGATCCTGTAATTTTACAAGCGGTTAAAGGAATTGGGTGGACAAATATTAAAAGCCGGGTAGATTTTTTAAAAGGTACACTAGATGTGCAATCTTCATCAGCCAAGGGCACTTCTGTTCATATTGAATTTAGCGGAATTTAGTGCTGCAAAACGGTGCTTCTTTTAGCAAATTTTGTATAATGGGTTTTAAAGTATTTTTTTTAATCAGCAAGAATTTAAAAGCATCATTCTTTAAAATTTTTCTATTTGGTGGTCAATTATTTTTTACTGCCATCTTTACAACTGTGTCGTATTTTCATTTGAATAAAATTATAGAATCAGGCACTTAGTTCGTATCTGGAGTTTACCATAGGCCTTGAATAAAAAGTGCTGGAAATTTTCTCTATCAGTCGGGCGGGCCCATCGGAATAGAGCAGGCCGGGCGGGCCCGTCCGAATGTCGAAAGCCGGGCGGGCTTGATTTTTTTGTAACTTTTTTTAATAACCTGTTCCAAAAAATCGGGAGCAAAAAGTAAACAGTGGCTAGCTTAAGAATGTAAATGTTTTGCAAACAAAATACTTAATCCCACAATTCTTTTTAACACACCCGAAAAATAACATTGATACCAGATGATGAAAGGTTACTTATTACACCTTTAAAGTATTTTACGGAATTACAAAATGTGACTATTGATAGAAGAAAAAAAGATACAATAGTTGACGACCGAACATTATTATTTGCTCACCCAAACTTTGTATATCCTCTTTAAGATTTTATGGATTTGGACAAATTTTTGAAGAAAAGGTCAATAAACTTAAACAAGGCACCATGTAACAATTTTTTGCTATCAATTTTAACTGGGCTGTGCAAACATAGCTGAGCTTTTGTTTGATAATTTTTACATTTTATACCTTTATAAAAGTGCCACCGCCAACTGCCAAAAAATTCACCACATTTATATGTGTATTTACTTTAAATCTCCCGCTATAATGTTGGTAATATTGGCAACCTGTGTAATAATTCTTTTAAGCAAAGCTGTATTAGTGCCTGCCTTATATAAATCTGCCCTTAGGGCAATGGTATTGTCGTCTGAATTTATTCCAATTTTTACAAAATCAAAATTAATATTTTGCTGTAATAAGTACTTATAATTAGCCTCCCCAATTTTATCCGGCATAGCTTCAGTAAGGTTACTTAGCACAATGTACAAGTCGCTTATTTGTTGAATAACCACCTGGAAAGATTTTATATGCTCACCTTCGTATGGTATAACAGCAAGGCTATCGCCTACTATTTTGTAAGGCAGCCCAATGCCGGTTAATATTTTCTCTAATTCATGCTTTGGCTGCTTTACCACCGGTTTTGCTGTAGGTTTAGGTTGGGCACAGGCAGTAATAACAACGAACAGGATAGTAAAAATTAATGCGAATTGCTTTTTCATGGTTTATACTTTTAATTGTGTTTGGTTAATTTTTTGGGTTAAGATAAATTAATAATAGAATAGCCAATGATTTTAGCTTTAGTACAGTAGTTTTTTAATTAAAAAATATTGTTATCAATCAATATAAAACGCATATAAACATACTCAATTTAGCATAAATATTTAATTCATGAAAGTGGCTCAATAATGGCATAGTTGTTATCCCTTAAAAACAGGATTTATGTTTGATAAGGTATTTTATTTGTAAACCTTACTACAATTGTAACTGCAAAACAGGGTTGAATAAACTATACAGGCTATTACTTGTTTTTTTGTTACTCGTTCGCTTACGATTAGCCTGCTGTTTAAAACTATGTTTTACAACTAATAAACGCAGTCATAAGCAGTAACTTGCAGTATTATATTGAAAATTTCTATAAAAATAACGAACCAAATTTCTGATTGCTGCCATAGCTGGGATGAATTTCTGCCACTTAATCACCACTTAAAAACCCGGCATTTGCTGGCTTTTGAACAATCTGATATAGCTGATATTGAAAATTATTACGTGCAGGTGTTTTTAAAAGGCAAGTTGGTTGGTCAGGTTTATCTGCAAAGATTTTTATTTCAGCACAAGCATATAAATTTTAGATTAGATCAGCGTTTTTTATCGAGGTTGATTGAT
>JBBQTZ010000393.1:0-2384 GCA_038234405.1 Chitinophagales bacterium | reverse complement strand
AAAATAAAAAGTCATTTACAATTAAGTAAATGACCTTTAAGATTTAAGCCTTCATAAAAGGTATATAAATTTATTTAGCTACAACAAATGAAACATGCTCAGCAGTAACATCGTTTAGCATTGTTAACACGTATCTGCCAGCCGGCAATTGATTTATTTTTAATGATGTTACACTTTGGCCTGCATTTATTGTTTGGCGGGGTACCACTTCTCTGCCAGCCACATCTGTAATTTTAAAAATACTATTTACAGCAAGTGACTGCTGAAATTTGATGGTGATTTGGTTAATTGCAGGATTTGGGAACACAGCCATTCCAGAAAAGTTATTATTTAACCTGATAGAAACGGTTTTGCTATAATTAAATTTACCGTCTAAATCAATCATTTTCAGTCTGTAAAAAACGGAAGCTGCCTTGGGTAAATTGTTATCATTTACAAAATAGGTAGTTAGGTTTGCTGCTGTTACAGTAGCAATTCCAAAAAATTGGATACCATCTGTACTGCGTTCTACTACATACTTTTTAAGATCTATTTCTTTTTCGGTAGTCCATTTAATATTGATGGCATTATTGTATTTTGAGGCTGTAAAATTGGTAAGTGTTACAGGCAACAAACCTGTGCATTGCCATATTAAAGCCACATATTCCGGATGATCAATAAAAGGGTTGCGGTTGTTTTGTATAGCGTAAATCTTATTGTTTCTAATAACTTCTTTTGCACTTACAGGATCTATTAAATGCCATTTGTACCATTGCTTTACAGCCCAATTATCTAAAGAAGGCCAGGTGGTACCATTTAGTACAGAATCTGCCGAGCTATTAGATTGCCAGGCTACCATATCTGTTTCGTAGCGGGTAACCATGTAAAACATTGCCCTGGCAAAATCGCCTTTGTAAACGTCTATAGGTTCAAACACCCTGCCAGTGTAGCCTCCGTAATTACTAGCACCTAACTTTGCGCCTGCCGGAGACGACCAGTTGATTGCAGATGGATTCACTTCTCCGTAAGGAAAATTATCATGCTTGCCATTAGTGAACCCATCACTTGCAAAAATATGGTGCATATCACTTAGCATTGGCGGTACTGCCCCCCCAAACCATGCCTGCGGAAATGAATGCTCTCTATTGTAGCAATCGCCTATTTTAGCGTATTGTCCGCATTGATCAGTAATTGGTGTAAATGTATTTAGCTCTGCCCCGGTTGGATTATCGGTGTACATATCCCAAATTCTAAAAGCAGTATTAGCATCGTTACGAATGGTATCAATAGAGTTGATGGCATCCCATGTATCATACGACGAGGAGCTGTAAGGCAATACATTTGTACCAGTGGAAATAATGTTGAACAATGCTGTTTTTAAATCTGCACAGGCTTTGGGAAGAGCTCCATTATAAGCATTGTTATAATATCCGATAGGTATTTGTGCTTTTACCACGGCAAAAGAACATACCAAAAAGAAAGCAAGTACAAATTTTCTCATGTAAATAGATTTAAACAAAATATTTTACTACTGTTGATGTAATGTTGGCTTAACAAAAAAACCTGTCAAAATACTTGACAGGTCAATATATTAAAAAGGATTTTTTTTATGCTAAAGCATTAACCTTTCTAGCTAACTTACTTTTAAGATTTGCAGCTTTGTTTTTATGTATCGTTCCTTTTTTAGCTAATTTATCAATCATTGAAGCTATTGAAGGTAATTTATCGATAGCAGCAGTTTTATCATCTATAGCTTTAAGATCTCTAATTGCATTACGGGTAGTTTTACCATAATAACGATTACGCTCATTACGCTTGCGACTTTGACGTACGTCTTTTTTGGTTGCTGAATGATTTGCCATTTTCTATTTCTATTTTTATTTTTGGGCTGCAAAGATAAGGATTTACATTACAGAAAGTACAACCAAAAAAATGAATTTACAGAAATAGTAAAAATAGTGTTTGCAAATAATAAAATACCTCCCAATTGTAAACTATTACAAGATATTAAATAGTTTGTTATCCTTTTTATTATTAGCACTAGTAAGGTTAACAGTAATTTTAAATTATTTTGCCGCCATAAATTACAAGCAACCACAATCTTTTTTAAACGCATAAATCACCGATATTTGTTGCCCCTTTAAACAAAGCTTTAAAAAGCCATTATTTTATATTATGAAAGATTTTCAGTACATCACCAATTCGCACCCTGCCTATATAGAAAACCTATACAAGGCATTTACAAACAATCCAGAAAGTATTGATCCTGAAATGCGTAAATTCTTTGAAGGATTTGATTTTGCTATTGAAAACAGCGCTACCAAACCCAACGGTACGGCAGAAATACACCCCGGTACACCTGTTACTGCAATAAATACTGCCATCATAGAAAAAGAGTTTAATGT
>JBBQTZ010000392.1:0-2410 GCA_038234405.1 Chitinophagales bacterium | reverse complement strand
TATCTGGTCCTTTACCGATGCGTTAAATGAATCACCCACAAAACACTGGACCGGGGAAAACCAGCCCATGATTGGAATGATAAAAGTGGATGGTAAGTCATATAGGTTTTTAGGAAAAGACGAAAAACCTACAAGAACGATCATAGCAGCCGGTGATGAAAAACCATACGAATGCAAATCTTCTGAAAATGAGCCAGGTGATGGTTGGATGAATATAAAATTTGATGACGATAACTGGAAAACAAGTATGGCTCCTTTTGGTAGTAATAAAGCAACTGCTAAAACATGGTGGTTAACCAAAGATATCTGGGTGCGGAGAATATTTACAGTTAAGGAAATTAGCAAGGAAAAAATATATTTAAAATTGCAACACGATGATGACGTTCAAGTTTACCTGAATGGACATCTTATTTACACCAGTACAAGTTGGACTCCCAAGCCAAAGTATATTTTATTGGACGAAACGATTATAGGCAAGCTGATAAAAGGAAGAAATTTATTGGCCATGCATTGTAAAAATATTGCAGGGGATTCATGGCTTGATGCAGGGCTGAGCACAGATGTTGAACCCGCTTCTTATGCAAAGAATATTTTATTGGCAAAGCAACAAAGTGTTGAAATAAACGCTACTCAAACTATTTATAAATTTACCTGCGGGGCTGTTAACCTTGCGCTAACTTTTACCTCGCCATTACTTATTAATGACCTGGATATTTTAGCAAAACCGGTATCTTATGTTTCTTTTAAAACTTCATCCAACGATGGCGCTCAACACACCGTTCAATTGTATTTTGGAACATCCTCTACTACAGCCGTTGATGTACCTGCACAGGAAGTAATTGCACAACAGTATGTAGCGGAAAAACTTAGCTTTTTAAAAGCAGGTACAAAAGAACAGGCTGTATTAAAGAAGAGTGGAGATGATGTACGAATAGATTGGGGTTATGTGTATATAGCAGCGCCAATCACTCAAAATACAACCCAGACTATTGCCGGTATAGATGAATCAATTCATAGTTTTATTACCAGCAAACCTATATTAAAAAATACTTCTTCAGGTACCGAACTAATGTTGAATACTGTTTTTCCGGCAGAACGAATTAGCAGTACAGTTACCGAAAAAGTATTATTAATTGGGTATGATGATCTCTATGCAGTTCAATATTTCGAACAAAATTTAAAAGCCTGGTGGAAACAGGAGGCTGGCACAACCATTGAAAATACCTTACAAAAAGCTTACGATGAATATAGTATTGTATTGAATAAATGCAATATGTTAAATAAAATGATTTACAATGATGCACTAAAAGCAGGGGGAGAAAATTATGCAAAATTATGTGTTACTACTTACAGGCAATGTATTTCGGCTCATACGATTTTAAAAAATCCCGAGGGCGAAATATTATTTTTATCAAAAGAAAATTTTAGCAATGGTTCTATCAACACGGTAGATGTTACGTATCCTTCTGCACCTTTGTTTCTTGCTTATAATCCAGAGTTGATGAAAGGGATGCTGAATGGAATTTTTTATTAAAGTGAAAGTGGTAAATGGATCAAACCCTTTGCTGCACACGATTTAGGGACTTTTCCAAAAGCTAACGGGCAAACTTATGGAGAAGATATGCCTGTAGAGGAATGCGGTAATATGATTATTCTTGCGGCTGCAATCAGCAAGGCTGAGAACAATGCAGCTTATGCAAAACAACATTGGAAAACCCTTACTTTATGGGTGCAATACCTGGTGAATGAAGGACTGGATCCCAGCAATCAACTTTGTACAGATGATTTTGCAGGCCACCTGGCACGCAATGCCAATCTTGCTGTAAAAGCTATTTGCGGTATAGGTAGTTATGCATTAATGGCCAATATGATTGGTGAAAAAGATACTGCTGAAAAATATGCAGCAATTGCAAAGGAGATGGCAGTTAAATGGCAACAGCTTGCAGATGCCGGCGATCATTATGCGCTTACCTACAATGATAAAAATACATGGAGCCAAAAATACAATTTGGTATGGGATAAAATTCTTGGTCTAAATCTTTTTCCTGCTGCTGTTTATCAAAAAGAAATAGCGTGGTACCTGAAAAGGCAAAATGAATTTGGTCTGCCACTCGATAGCAGAAAAACCTACACTAAATCGGACTGGATTTTATGGACTGCAACCCTTGCAGATAAGCAATCGGATTTTGAAAAGTTTGTTAATCCCGTTTATAAATTTTCAATAGCAACTCCTACCAGGGTTCCACTAAGTGACTGGCACGAGACTATGGATGGCAAACAAGTAGGGTTTCAGGCACGGAGTGTTGTGGGGGGATATTTTATTAAAGTACTGGAAGATAAATGGAAGCAAAAATAAAACGGGTATTAATTTTTTAGATTAAAAAATCGCAATCGCATAACCAAATAATTT
>JBBQTZ010000391.1:0-2412 GCA_038234405.1 Chitinophagales bacterium | reverse complement strand
AAGTATTGTTTATACCTCCATGGTGTTGATTGCAGGTTTCATCATTTTTTGCTTTAGCAGTTTTGGAGGTACCATTGCTTTGGGTTGGCTTACTTCTATAACCTTGTTGGTAGCTACGCTCACCAATTTAATTTTATTGCCGGTGCTGTTGTTGGTGATGGGGAAGAAGTAGATAAACCGTAGATGAACTGTGAAGGTGTAGCGGCATTAATCTTTATAAATTGATACACTGGTCTTTGATTATTTCATTGTTATGATTGTTATGGTTGGTATAATTTTAGTTATTGAATGATGCTTTTTTACTCATTTGCTGGTAGCGGAAAGATTGATATTCAACCCGGATTTTTTAGTTGAAATTTGAGTACAGGGTTAACTACTTCAAAAACAAGACCTTCAAAATATTTTGATACCATAATAGCGTACTATTTTTCGATTTAAAAATAACCTGATACTTATTTCCTTTGCAGTTGAAACCCTCCCTACTATTTTAACTCCAAATGCTGGATTAATCCTACAGATGTATTTGTTTATGCCAATTTTTTAAGGTGATAATGTGGTAAAAGCCCATTAAAAATCTACCGCTCAAGGGATGGAGGATAGAAGGGCCCGCCCTGCTTTGCCATTCGGACAGGCCCGCCCGGCCCTGCCATTCGGACGGGGAAAGCCGCGGAGGCATGCGAAGTGCAAAGCAAGATGGCGAGGACTTGTACCGCCCGCCTAGCTGACGCCATCCGGACGGTCCCGCCCGGCCCTGCCATTCGGACAGGGAAAGCCCGTAGGCATGCGAAGTGCAACGTAGCATAGAGAGGTCTTGTACCAAATAGCACCAACCAATGTTGCCCATTGCTGCTTTGTTGATAGCCCCTTATGTTGTTTTAAACTGTGGTTTTGCAATTAAAATTTATTGCGACGTTAATGCGTTAAAGCTTGACTGGCAGTTTTTTCCTTACAACAGGTAACTATTTAATGTTAACCATTAAATGTCAACTATTGCTGAAGCTATATAGTAACCGTAAACAATTATCAGTCTTGTTTTTTATACTTTGGTATAAGCTCTAAGTACCTTGTTAACTACAAAGTGAATTTAATCGAATACTATTTATTTAACTATTTGGAGTGGCAGGTAAGCCTGCGATAGTTTTATATACCAATAGTTAACAATTATAAGCGTATGCCATCACTACTTTACTTTTATCTTTGTTTTACCATCAATTGTTTATGATAATGAAACCAGTATTTCATTTTAGTATATTTTTCATTGTGCTGTGCTGCATTACTTCTTCAGTTTTGGGGCAGCAGGATAAGGGTAGTATAAGTGGTAAAGTAGTGGATAACGCACTGCCGGTAGAATTTGTATCTGTAACCCTGTTTTCTGGCAACGATTTTACTGTATTTGAACAAAATACCATTACAGACTCGGCAGGCAATTTTTTATTTGAAAAATTATTAATTGGGAAATTCCTGCTTAAATTTAAACTGCTGGGCTATAAATCTTTTCAATTAAAAATGGAGGTAAGCAGCGGCAAAGAAAAAGTAGATGCTGGTACAATTTCGCTGATTACAGATACCAGGCAATTACAATCTGTAGTAATAGCAAGTCAAAAGAGTTTAATTAAAAAAACTGCACAAGGTTTTATTGTAAATGCCAGTAGCAATATAACACAGGCTGGCGGCACAGCTACTGATTTGTTGCGCAATACACCAACGGTGGTGGTAGATGCAGAGGGAACCATCACCCTAAGGGGTAAAACGCCGCTGCTATTGATTAATGGCCGAAACTCCAGCATTACCGGTACCGATCAGATACCTGCCAGTAGTATTGAAAGTATTGAAATTATCAATAATCAATCTGCACAGTACGATGCAAGTGCAGAGGCAGGCATCATTAATATCAAACTGAAAAAAAACAAACAAAAGGGAACCAACGGGGCATTGGTTTTGGGCGCTGGCTTTAGCACCAAGGGGCGTGTTAATAGCTCCCTGCTACTTAACCATAAAACTGCCAAATGGAATATTGGACTTGCTTACGATAACCGCTTTGCCGGCCGCATTCGCACTATAGATGCAGACAGGGTAAATTTTGATATTCCTACAGGTTATTACCTAAACCAACGCCGGGCAGATGACCGACTGGAAAAACTGCAAAACCTGCGACTCAATATAGATTTTTCACCCAATGCCGCCAACAGCCTTGGCTTTGAAGCAGCCGGAACGCTGGAAGGACAGGATAACAATGAAGTGCTCACGAATGTGCTTCTTTCTAAAACCAAATTTTTTAATACAAAAAACACCCGTACTTCCCGGGAAATTGCGAACGAAAAAGTGGGCGAACTTGCACTTAACTATGCTCGCCTTTTTACCAATAAAAGAAAAGAGTTTACTGCAAACCTTAGCACATCCTTTAATAAAGAC
>JBBQTZ010000390.1:0-2414 GCA_038234405.1 Chitinophagales bacterium | reverse complement strand
TTGCCCATGTTGCTACCCGATGTGCTTACGCCAAAAATACCTGACTGGGTAAAGTTCCAGGCGAAATGTATTGAAATAGGAAACCATAGATTTCTGCTGAAAATATTGGCCGCTCCTAATAATAAGCCGGCCTGTATAGCCAGCCCCAGCGATGCTAAAACAGTACTGTGTGGATTGGCTAAATGCATAGCACCAAATATGATTGCAGAAATTGCAAGGGCCCAATAGCTGCCTAATTTTTCTTCCGTTATTCTAAAAATAATTCCACGAAAAACAATCTCTTCAAATATGGCTGAAGTAAAAGCCATTGCAAGGGAAGGCAGTATAAATAAAATGCTATTTACGGATACAACAGTAAATCCTTTATTTAAGTAGATGACTAAAATAGTAAGCGATTGCAACAACACACCAAGTAAAATACCAATGGATAGATTTTTACCCAATCCTTTTGTGGACAATTCTGTAATGCTTCTTTTTTCATAAAAACCAAAAAGCAAGGTATAGGTACCGATGGAAAGTAATGCCACAATGAACCCAATCAGCAACATCTTTTCATCTTTAGCCAGGCTGGTTGGTGAAAGTAGTTTGCTCATTCCTACTTGTGCAACAGTAACTATGCCTGCGCAGCAAATAATTCCAACTATAATTTTTACAATTGAAAAGTGTAAAATTTTTTGTACTATGGTAAACTGTGTCATAATTATGTCTTTTTAATATTTCTATTTTTTGTTTAAAAAATAAAAAATACTTTCCATTTCCAATCTGTTAAAAATGACCTGACCTTGTGCCCTTAACCTTGCTAAAAACTATTATTTTAATAGGTATTATAATCTTCGTAACTGTCCATTGATTGATTAATTTTTACCCAACCAATTTGCGCATTCAAGAATTGAAACGTTATATTAGACAGTGAATGACGTATTTTTATAGTAGTTTGATTAGGCCCTGAAAGAGGATATTGTTGTTGCCCGTTAGAGAAGTTAAGTACTGCAGGATATCCCAAGGAAGAGCCATCTGCGTTTACAATATATACTTTGCCCTTAGGACGATTTGAAGGTCCAAATTGAGTTGATAAGTACGTATTAGGTAAGTTAATACCAACTACATTGATGATTCTGCCTGCATTGGTAACTGGTAAATAAATCTTTATATCAATATTCCAATTGTTCTGCATATCTGCTACAATCGTATAATCTTTATTTGCAGCAGCGTAATCAGTTGTAACCATTTTAATTGGTAAAGAAATACCGCCATTAACATCCAGGGACGAAGCAGGTGTAGTAGTACTTACGCCTACATTACCACCATTAGCATTCAGCGCAAGCACACCATAATTAGTGCCAGATATTTTTGTTGCCTGTAAAAAACCATACCCGTTATTTTGTGAACTAATACCCATTTCTATATTGGTATATCCGCCGGAACTTCTATTGGTACCAATTAGTAATGAACCTGCGCCGTTAGGGTTTATATGCAAAGAAGCTTGTGGGCTTATCGAGCCAAATCCTACTTTTCCACCATCATTTATACTAATCCTTTCCAGTAATTGGTTGGGTGAGGTGGAAGCGAATGTAAACAGGCCCAGGCGGGCAGTGCCTGCGTTTTCTCCAATAGTTTTAATAGCACCTGTATAAGGGTATAAACCATTGCCTGTTTTAAAATACAAAGCTGTACTTACATTTAAGGCCAATGGCTGTGTGTTTTCAAAAATGGCCAATGCGCTATCATTATTACTCACATGTATTTTCATTAAAGGAGTACTAGTGCCAATGCCTATATTTTGCGCTGATACCTGGGAGGCCATTATGCTGTATAAGCAGAATAAGAAAAAATATTTCATACTATATATTTTAAACGAAAAAAGGCATTTGTTAGATTGACTATCGTTGCTAATGCCAGTAGACTTAGAACTCCGACGATTTAAATCGTTTCATTTTATTTTTTGTCTTGTTTGTGATAGTCTTTTTTATTATAGTTAAATACATACAACGTCTATTTTTTTGCACTCTGAATTTCCTCTATCGCTTTTTCTAATTTTTTAATAGTCTCCATCATCAAGACATTTTGCTGTGTATGGAGATCGATTTGTTTTTGCTGTGCTTCGATGATGACCTGTTGCTCCTGTATAGCTTTTATTGCTATGATATTCAGGTTCTGGTATGAGATTGCTTTTAGGCCATCCGGGCCTTTTGTTTTTACAAAATCCGGGAATATCTTTTCTACATCCTGCGCAATAAAGCCATAAGCAAGTTGGGCATTATACGGGTTATCTGTATAATGATAGGTTTTAGCTTCAAGTTTCATAATGGAAGGCAAGGCATTAGTAATGGAGGAAATATCTTTCTTCATTCTTTTATCAGAAACTGTATACAAGCTACCGTCTGATGAATTAAAATAAAACTTTGCAGCGCCGT
>JBBQTZ010000389.1:0-2442 GCA_038234405.1 Chitinophagales bacterium | reverse complement strand
TCATGTCGGTTAAATCTTTATCGCTTGCCTTTGCGGCTACAGATTTTTTTATTCCTGCACATTGGCTTGTCAGTTTTTTTAAAGCAGCAGTTGTTTCTGTGGTTTTAAAATTTGCTGGTATGGCCGATGCCTGCCATTGCATTGCAACAATATACAAGCTGTCTGCTTTTTCTTTTAACGGTTGTAAATTACCTTCTTCAGCAGGATGAAATGTTGAAGCCATTTGTCCATGGAATGCTTTCATTTCTGGCCATGCAGCTTTTTTTTGTTGTGCAAAACTAATACCCGGCAAAATAGCCAATAGTAATACGAGTGCTTTTATTGTTTTTTTCATATCAATTTATTTTTCGCAAATCTAATCAATCGGTTGTCTCGTTCATCTCAATTTTAAAATAATACCTGTTAAAGTTTTCCAGCAACTTTATAACAAAATATCACTTTACTAAAAGCTAAATTTTTTAAGTATTGTGTAATTATTGTAGCGTAGGGTAAATAAACTTATCATTCTTTTCAACAGCCTGGTAAAAATATTCATCAGGTTGTATTTTTGGGCGTGCCCCTATCGGGTCGGGCTTTTCGCTACAAATCCTCACCAAGCTGCGTTTCACTTCGCTTGGTTCCGGGTTTTTCGCTTCAATCCCTCACGCTGCAACAAAGTGCAAGTAGCATAGCAAGTTTTAATGCAGCTCTTGCTGTTACAATCGTTAAAAAAAGTTTCCAATTGTTTTTTGGCAAATTAAATACTAAACCATTTTAAAGTTAAAAAGTGTTCTGAAATGCTTACCTGTGCGGCAGTTGGTAGCTTTAATAGCATTTAAATTGAAAAAGCCGGGGTACCTAAAAAGTGAACTGTTACAAAGTTAATACTGCACTAAAATGCTGTGATGATGTGGGTGCATCCCAAATTGTCGCTCCTGATTTCGGTGGGTGAGGCCACCACTTGTTGCTTAGACAATTTGGGATGCACCCGTAATGTTGCCAATACTTGCAGAAAAAGCTATAAAAGATTATACTTTACCAAACAAGGTTTTAAAAGGCAACTCAATATTTTACCACAATATAAATTAACTGTATCTTCCAAGCATGGAAACAAAATCCAATAAATTAAACCTGTTTTCTTTCACCATGATAGTGGTAGGTCTGGTAATTGGCATGGGTATTTTTAGAACCGCTGCCACAAGCGCTAAAGATGCTATTGCACCTTCTGTATATTTCAGCGCCTGGATTGTTGGCGGCATTGTGGCATTGTGTGGGGCATTGACCTATGCAGAAATTGGCAGTCGCTATCCCGTTACCGGCGGCTATTACAAAGTATTTGCAAAAGCCTACCACCCAAGTATTGCCTTTGCCATTAACTGCCTTATACTGGTAAGTAATGCCGCAAGCTTAAGCGGCGTAGCACTGATTGGGAGTGGCTATTTATTAAAATTATTCCCCGGCACTCACACGGATATTGACAAAGCACTCGTAAGCTGCATGGCCATCATTGTATTTTACTTCATCAATTTAAGAGGACTAAAAATGAGTTCCGCTGTTCAAAATATTTTGATGATTATAAAAATTACCATGATAGTGGTATTGATTGCTGCGTTGTTTTTTCCGCAGCATTATGCTGTACAAACAACCACTCAGCTTATTGCACCACAATCAACTGGATTTCCCGATTGGATCAAAAGCCTAGGCGTTAGCCTCATTGCAGTTTCATTTACCTACGGCGGCTATCAGCAAACCATCAACTTTGGCAATGAAGTGGACCGGCCATCAAAAACAATTCCCAAAGGAATTTTTATCGGCATTTTTATCATCATCATTTTATACCTGCTGGTAAACCTAAGCTATTACAAGCTAGTGGGCTTTCAACAAATGAAAGGAGAAAAAGAAATAGCTTATGTGGTAATTGATAAAATATTCGGACAAACAGGTGCCACTATTTTTTCTGTGTTTCTTTTTTTGGGTGTGCTTTCTTATGTAAATGGCCTGCTAATGAGTAATCCACGGGTAATGTATGCAATGGGCGACGACAATAGCCTGCCAAAAGTGTTTGCCAAACGCAATGAAAAAACAGGTGTATTTCCGTTTTCGCTTACCGTATTTGCTGCAATGTGCCTGGTCATTCTATTTTTTTCCCAGCAGTTTGAAAAAATATTAACCTTCACCATTTTCCTTGATTGTTTTGGTATGGTGTTGAGTAGTGCCACCATCTTCTGGTTTCGCAAAAAAACAAAACACCTGGATGATACAGGCATCTATAAAATGAAATTATTTCCATTGCTGCCATTGATATTTATGGCGGCATATTTGTTTGTTGGGGTGAGCATTAGCATTGCAGACCCTGCAGCTGCACTGATTGGTATTGCAGTTTTAGCAGTTTTTATGCTGATGTATTTTATTGTAAAAAGAAAAAGGTTGTAAAAAAATATTACATTTAGGTAATCAAATACA
>JBBQTZ010000388.1:0-2452 GCA_038234405.1 Chitinophagales bacterium | reverse complement strand
ATCGGGTGGTACGCCTTTTTTATTTTTAAAAATAGAATAAAATATAGAACCGCTAATGCACAAAAGTATCATCCCCAACGATATAAAAACCTGTGTGTTTTTATCAACCCATTGATTGATCCAATGCTCTCCAAGCATTTTAGCACCAATAAAAATTAATACAATTGCAATGCCTTGTTGCAGGTAATCAAATTTGCTTACGGCGCCCCTCAACAAAAAGAATAAACTACGTAAACCCAATACAGCAAAGGTGTTAGATGTATATATTACCAGCCTATCTCTCGAAATACCCATTACAGCGGGGATAGAATCAAGCGCAAATACCAAGTCAATAGCTGCCAATAAAATCACTACAACAAATAAGGTTGTATAAAATGGTTTACCATCTATTCTTACAATATACTTTCCATCTCCATCAGTTGGGATAAGTGGCAAAAATCGTTTTAAGAATAAATAAATTTTAGACTCTTGTGGTTTAAATTCTTCATCTTCAGAAGCGGTAAACATTTTGTAACCGGTAAACAATAAAAAAACACCAAAAATGTAAAGAATCCATACAAAACGATCAACCAATGCTACGCCTATCGTTATAAAAATTACCCTAAAAACAATTGCCATTAATATTCCTATTAGCAACACCCTGCCATAGTATTTTGGCTTTACATTAAAAGCAGCAAAAATTAAAATAAAAACAAAAATATTGTCAATACTTAAACTCCACTCCATCAGGTAAGCACTTAGGTATTGCAAGGCCAATACCTTTCCTTTTTCTATCCAAAAAAAAACAAAAAAACCCAATGCTAACACAACCCAAAAAAATGTTTGTTTCAATGCACTATTTATAGAAACAACAGTATTTTTTTTACTTAGCAAGCCAAGATCAAAAATAAGTGCCAGTATAATTACAAAGCCAAATACGGTATAAGTTATTTGTGTATTGTCCATTTTTTTTAATTGTGTATAATTGTTTGTTGTTGTCAAAATTTTTACTTCTTCTATAAAAAGCAATAAAAGAAAAATTAATTGGTATAAATGAATAAAATCGTACTTGCTGCATTATTACCAAGTGCTTGCATTAAAGAATTGCTGCCCGGTAAAAGGTTGTATTTACATTTATGTATTGTCATTTTAATAATTAGCTATAGTTGTGCAGTAATCATTTACAAATAAGTTTAAACCCTTGTATATTTCTTTTTTCTCCACCATTGAAATATACCCCCCCCAATTATTACCAGCAATACAGGTAAAACTATGTTTACCAATTGCCACAGCAGCCGTTGATCAGTTACTTTTTTAACATCTAATAAACGCAAAGTATAATCTTTTGCCCTTGCATCTAAAATATTATTTTTGTTAGCGAGGTACTCTACAGCATTTAAAAAGAAATCTTTATTGGCATACTGTATTTTTGTGTATTTATTCACTCCCATAGGTAGTGGTCCAATAGTTTCCGATACCTGATTAAGTACAATATCTGCATCACTTACTACTATTATTTTACCGGCTGTATTGCTTGCTCTTAAAAATTGCTGATCATTATTTTTAAGCGTATTTAATTGTGCCTGGCTTACCCTGTTTGCAAACAATGATGAAAATGTACCCTCGAGCAATACGGCAACCGGAATGTTCTTTCTGTTGAATTTTTCTATATTTTCTTCCGTTTGCAGGCTATTGAGTTGCACTCGTGCCGGCGTTGTTAGTGTGTAAGCATTGGCTGATGAGGTTAGTAAAATTGTTTTGATAATACCTTCAGCTTCTACGGTATCAATAGAGTTTACAAACTGCCCCATTACATCTGCCTGATTTTTTACAATAACATTATCTGAGCCCGGCTGGAGTAATGGAGCATAAGGCCATGGTAATAATTGCTTTTGGCTTTGTCCGCCAATACTTCCTACTTCTACTGCAATTTTATCGCAATGTTTATCTGCAATAAGGTCTGTATTTATCCTTACACCATATCTAAACAGCAAATCGTTTAAATTTAAATCACGGGAATATGCAATTAAATCTCCCTGTTGTAAACTATCTCTTTCTGCATATAATACATCTACAAAAAACAATAGCCTTCCCCCGTTCATTACGTATTGATCTAGTTTAAATTTATCTTCATCAGAAAATTTTTCTGTTGGTTTTATAATAACTATAGCAGCAAAATCATTGCTGATAAATGGCTGTGTAGTAATGTTTACCGTATCTATAATAAAATTTTTACCCAATGTTTCAAACACACTGTTTACCGGAGGAAAACCATAAGCAGGCTCTCCATTACCATAAGCATAACCCACCAGAGGTATTTCTTGTTGAGTAAGCTTTTGTATTGCATTGGCAAACTTATATTCAAGCAATGCTTCCGCACTGTTAAGCGATTGCTTATCGAGTAAATCATCTGAGTTAAAAATATTTTTTTGTACCTGCCCCTGCAGTAAATCTATTGCAATTGATTTATCGT
>JBBQTZ010000387.1:0-2479 GCA_038234405.1 Chitinophagales bacterium | reverse complement strand
AAGTAAATTTTGCTTTTGGCATTTGAACAATACCAGAAATAATAGGAGCAAAAGTGCGGATAATGGGAATAAACCTTGCTATTACAATAGCACCACCTCCGTGTTTATCATAAAATTCCTGCGCCTGGTACAAATATTTTTTCTTAAACAATAAATTATCTTTCCATTGAAACATAGCAGGGCCAATTTTTTTACCAAACCAATACCCTGTTGCATTGCCAATAATACCTGCTATGGTTACCAATGCAATAATTACAAATAAATTGAGCCATTCATTTTGTATAGCCCCCATCCCTACTAATTTCAAAAACTCATTTCCCAGATTTCGGGAATAAATACCTGCTACAAACAAAAGGCTATCACCCGGTAAAAAGAAACCTGCAAACAAACCAGTTTCAGCAAAAATGATAAAAATAAGCAACCATAAACCACCATAAACGATGTAAAACATTGGGTTAACCAAATCTTTCCATGAAAACTTTTTGTGCATGGTTAGCGTGGCTCCTTCTGAAAGCAAAGCGGCCTGCACCGTAAGATCCTGATAATTTTCTGCCTGTAAAATAATAGAATCTTTACCTGTAATTGCTAGTGTGCAAGTTCCATCTGCTGCTGCCAATATATCTGTTGTATTTCCATTTTCTATAAAAGACAACTTTGTAACAGAAGCTTCGTACTGGTTAACTACTTTAATTTTTACAGGTGCTGACTTAACTAAAAAAGGAAAGGATAGGAGGAATAAAAGAAATAAAAAACTGTTGTTAATTTTTTTCATGAAATAGATTTAATCCGTTTAAATTCTTTTGCGCTATTTTCAACTCTCTACAGTATTTAAAATAGCTATTGGCTGCAATTGAGGTATTTTTTGATGGTATCATTGTGTGAATGAGTAATTAAGTTTCATACATATAAAATTACCCTCTTTAAAACTTACCGTAACTCACCCTCCATTTTGCTTACTACAGCAGTTGCTATACTGTTACCTACTACATTGGTTGCGCTACGGCCCATATCCAGCAAGGGATCTATACCCAACAGCAAGGCAATGCCAGCTTCCGGAATATTAAACGTAGATAAAGTGCCAGCTATTACTACCAAAGATGCTCTAGGTACGCCAGCAATACCCTTACTAGTGAGCATTAATACCAGCAGCATGGTTAATTGCGTAGGCAAAGGTATGTGCATGCCATAGCTTTGTGCAATAAACAAAGAAGCAAAGGTCATGTACATCATACTCCCATCAAGGTTAAATGAATAACCAAGCGGCAGTACAAAACTCACAATTTTATCTTTGCAACCAAATCGCTCCAGCTCCAGCATTGTTTTAGGGAAAGCAGCCTCACTGCTCGATGTACTGAAAGCAAGTAGAATTGGCTCTCTCATTCTCCGTATGAGTTCCACTACTCTTTTACCTATAAATAAAAATCCGGCAAAAATCAACACCAGCCAAAGTACACCTAGCCCAAAATAAAACTCTCCAATAAAGATGGAATATGTTTTTAGAATACCTATCCCCTGCTTGGCAATAATAGCAGCCATAGCACCAAAAACCGCTACGGGTGCAAAATTCATTACATACCCGGTTACTTTTAAAATGATATGGGCTATTGCATCCAATGCTTTTACAACAGGCTTGGCAATATCGCCCAAAGCGGCGGCTGCTACACCAAAAAATAGTGCAAATACCACAATTTGTAATATTTCATTTTTTGCCATAGCATCTATTACACTTGCAGGAAAAACGTGGTAAAAGAAATCTTTAATGGAAAGTGCAGCTTTATCAATGCCCGTACTTACCGTACTATCCGGCAAGGTTAATTGCATGGCTTTGCCTGGTTCAAACAAATTTACCAATACCATCCCAAGCAATAAACTCATTAGCGAAGCACTTATAAACCACAGTAGCGTTTTACCACCAATACGGCCTACTGCTTTTATATCGCCCAATTTGGCCACACCAACTACCAAGGTGGTAAATACCAACGGAGCTACAATCATTTTAATTAACCTTAAAAAAATATCTGCCAGTATAGTAAACCAATCCAACTTTTTATCACGGGCTTTCAGGCTTTCATTTTTTTGAAGTGAGATAAGATTTTTTTGTTGCCCCAATAACTTATAAGCAGCAGCACTAGTATCTGTCTGTGCGGCTATTAAGGCATTTATGATAGTAATAGAATCGCCCAACAGCTTCACTAAGCTTACTTGTGCCAACCCGCCGCCTGGTGTATTTAACAAAGTATTTTCTGCTGCACTTTTTTGAGAGATAAGGCTTTGTTGCTGCTGTGACAAGCCTGCAAAAACAAGGGTATCTTTTACTTTTTCAAATTGTTTCATTTGCAGCAACACTTCTTTAGATTGTAGTTCTGCATTGGCTATCCGGGTATTTTCTTCGCCCACATAACTTTTATTTAAAATAAAACCTGCTATTATGCCCAACACTAATGCAATACCAATGTACAGGGTTAATTTGCTTTTTTTT
>JBBQTZ010000386.1:0-2510 GCA_038234405.1 Chitinophagales bacterium | reverse complement strand
TGAAAAAATAAATATTTTCTACTATTGTAGCTAAAAGCCTTTAAACCCGGCTTTTGTAGTTGGAAGCTGTAGTAGATTTTCAAATGCAAAATCTGCCTTTAACTATTGCTTTATAAATATTTCATTTGCTGATTTGTTTTTATTAAAAAGTGGGTGTGCATTTAATAAGGTTTTAATGGCGTTTTTTCCCACCTCTCCCAGGTTGAGAGAATAACTATTAACATACAGGTCAATATGCTTTCGCATAACATCCTCACTCATTTCCTGCGAATGAATGCGGATGTAATCGTTCAATTCGGGGTATTTTAAAAATGCGTATTCAATGCTTTTTTTTATAAGCTTATCAACTTTTTGCTGTATGGCCAAGCTTATAGCCCGTTTAATTACAATGCCACCAAGTGGTATAAAACTTTGAGTTGTAGTTTCCCAATAATCGCCCAGGTCAATTACTTTTTCTAAACCTTTTTCCTGGTAAGTAAAACGATTTTCGTGTATTATTACCCCTAGCCCTTTGCCTTGCAATACAAAGTTTTCAATAGCATCATAGCGCATAAAAACTTTTTTTGTTGCTGTTGGGTAAGCCAAAGAAAATAGGAGATGAGCTGTTGTGTTTTCTCCTGGGATGGCAATGGTAGCATCATTTACCAAAGCAGATTCCATTTTATTTTTTGCTATCAATAAGGGACCTACACCCTTACCTAAAGCACTGCCGCTATTAAGCACTAAATATTTATCGAGTACAAGTGGTAAAACACCGTAGCTTACTTTAGTTACGGCAAGTTTGCCTTCAATAGCCCACTGGTTAAGGGTTTGCACATCTTCAAGCACTACTTCCAGCTCAATATCACCTGTATCAATTTTATTGTTAACAAGGGCATCAAAAATAAATGTATCGTTTGGGCAGGGTGAAAAACCCAGGGTGAGTTTCATAAAAAATTAGTTTTACAAAATTAAAATAGGTGTCATTTTCTGGCAATTTGCAAACCAATACTTTGCAGTTGATAAGCTTATTACGGTTTATACTTTCAAAATCTGGCTTAAAATGTAGCTTAGCAATTACTTTTCTTTTGGCATTAAAAATTTAACCAAAGTCGTATTTAAATTTTTGATGGCATCACTCATAGCCCATTTTGATTTATCTCGTTCGCCTACCATATTGCTTATACTTCTTAGCTGTAAAAAAGGTACATTTTGTTGCAAACAAACATAGTGTAATGCTGCACCTTCCATACTTTCTATTTGAGCATTGTATTTTTCTTGCAACATTTTTTTTTGTGTTACACTGTCACTTACCATGTTAATGGTTACTGCTGATACCATTTTAACAGGTAGTTTATCTTTAAGGAGGATTGCATTTGTCAACCATCCATTTTGGTAAGGAAACAAATTTTTATCTGCAAGGTTGGTATCAAATATCGAGGTAAATAATCCTTTTTCAGTTATACCAATATCTGCAAAGCAATCTTTCTCTACAATTACCACTTCACCCAAGGCAAGTTTACCAGTAAAACTGCCCGCAATACCAGCTTGTATTACCAGTTGGTATTTTTTTGTTGATATTTTTTTCTGCAAATGATACATTGTAGCGGGTACACCTACGCCCGTTATTAATACATCAACAGGCAGGTTAAGTTTAATAAACGGAGCAATTTCCAGTTCGGTAGCAGCTACAATTAAAAGATTCATATTTGTAAAATTCGGTAATGTGCTTCATATTTATTGTGGAAGCGGTTACCTTTGCCAAAATTTTTTACAGGTAGCTATGGTTTACATTACCAGAATAGAACATTTTAATGCAGCTCATAAACTCTATAATCCTGCATGGAGTAAACAAAAAAATGATGAAGTATTTGGTAAATGCGCCAATGAAAACTGGCATGGACACAATTTTGAATTGTACGTTACTATAAAGGGCGAGCCAAACCCGGATACAGGTTTTGTTTTTGATGCCAAAAAGCTGAGTAATATTGTAAAAGAACACGTAACTGAATTACTTGACCACAAAAATCTTAATGTAGATGTTGAATTTATGCGTGGTAAGCTCTGCTCTATAGAAAATCTTATTATTGGTATATGGGATCAACTTTTATCCAATTTACCCGAGGGCGTTCAACTCCACAGCCTCAAATTATACGAAACGCCTCGTATTTTTGTAGAATATTTTGGTAACTAATTTCTGGAGTTCTAAACAATCTTCATAATTTTTTGTAGTTATACCATCACAAAACACAAGATTGAACAGCACACTTCTGTTATATCTGTTAAGCGGCATTTTATCAGTTAATCTTTTTGGTTATACAGAATTCCCGTATTAAAAACTAAGTGTACACAAAAAATTTATGAGCAACAGAGTAGCCGTTTATCGCAAAGAGCATTTTAATGCAGCACATCGCCTAAATAATCCAAATTGGGATGCTGCAACCAATACAGCAGTTTTTGGTAAATGTAATAACACCAATTACCATGGTCATAATTATGAGTTGATTGTAAAGTTGACTGGTGAAATTGAT
>JBBQTZ010000385.1:0-2548 GCA_038234405.1 Chitinophagales bacterium | reverse complement strand
CAGTTTTTTCTTTTGTAGATTTTTGCGCTGTTGCCGTAATTGTAAACAGAATAATACTAAGTAAATAGATAATTGATTTGAGAACCATGCTTAAGCTTATTTGGGTGCATCCCAAATTGTCGCTCCTGATTTCGGTCGATGAGGACACCGTCCGAGGTCCAGCCGTGGTCGGTGTCCTCACCGACCACTTGTTGCTGCGACAATTTGGGATGAACCCATAATGATTGCTGTTGTTTTGTTGTGTAAATTTGATTAATCAAACGAAGAATATGAATACTTACGAAAGTCAGGCATTTACAAGTTTATTGAGCTGGCAAAAGAAGATGATGCAACGACCTACTTTTTTTAACAGGTTGTCAAAGAAAATGCAAACTAAAATTAATACCTGGATACCCGAAAAAGTACATGCGGCTATAACAATCACCATCAAGCAGATGTTTCGTGCAGTGCTCTTTGGCTCTACTTACACTACCGTAAAACAAGTGACCGACCAGCGTATTGAATTACGTGAAATTGCTATACAGGAACGTATAAAAAACTACAAAAATACCGCTGCTATTGAAGGAGGTATAACGGGTGCTGGAGGAATATTGCTTGGCCTTGCAGATTTCCCTATTTTAATTGGGATAAAGCTAAAATTACTATTTGATATTGCCTCCTTGTATGGTTTTGATGTTAAGGACTATAAGGAAAGAGTTTACATACTACACGTTTTTGAATTGGCTTTTTCGAGTGATGAACATAGAAAAAATGTTTACCTAAAAATGGCAGATTGGGATGAGCAGTCTAAAAACCTTCCAGACGATATCGATCAATTTGACTGGCGAAATTTTCAACAAGAGTACAGGGATTATATTGACCTGGCGAAGATGGCACAATTAATACCTGTGATAGGCGCCCCTGTTGGAATATTTGTAAACTACCGGCTAATAAAAAAACTAGGTGATACTGCTATATATGCTTACCGGATGAGATTACTAAAATAATATTTTAATCGGTTCTACATTACAGTTACAAATGTGACTAACGTTTTTTAATGTTGTGAAAAATAAATGATTGAATTTTTAAACAGAACAATTAGTTTACTCTTTCTAGTTTTTTGTGAGTTAAATAAATTAATTGTGATTGCCGGATCAAAGGATAAAATCCGCTTACAAACAGGGCTTGCCGCATAGCTTGATTCATTGACGACTATACTACTTTTGCAAATTAGGGTTAGCGGCTTTACTTTTAAAATAATTTGAGCGCCAGAGTAAAACTCACGTAGCTAAAACTTTGATTGCTAATATTATCTCGCTGAAAAATATCTGTGAACGATGCTTTTGCCATCCACTTTTTTCGCTTAGATGGATAAAAACCAATAGAAGGCCGTACCCCAAAATATGCCTTGCTGTTAAAAATGCTTGTACCAATTGTTGCAGATAAAAATAGGTTCTCAGTTAGTTGAAAAACAGATCCTACATAAACACCGATGGTTCCGCTTTTTGCATCAATTGGTTTACCATCAGCAGTTTGATAAAGTACTTTTGTGCCAGCAAATAAGTCAGCATTAATTTCTAAAGTTGGTTTAATACGTGTCTTGGTGTTTAAAAGAGTTTGCAGTCCAAAACCAAACCCGGCAGAATTGTTGGTTATTGTACGGTCGCTAAGTGTTTTATTTATTTGAAAAGATAGGAAGGTTGAAAACTTCCTTTCAGCCTGACTAAAGGAATTTGTAGCAATAAAAATGGTAAAGAAGAAGAATATGTTTTTCATGCCCTGTTTAAAGTTAAATTTTTTATTAGAAACATTTTTTGGTGGATATAATATTTCTTGCTCTTACTTGTGAAATTTGATAAATAAATTTATTTTTTTTAGCAAGATATGTTAATGTAAAATAGCAATAAGGTTTAGAAGGTACATCATGGTTTTGTCATTTAATATTTAATTTTTAATTTTTTTTCTAAATTCCTACTATTCTACATAACACCTTAAATGATTACTATAATTCCATCAAAGGCAAAATGGCTCAAAATTTCCAACTCAAATAAAGTTGCGGTGCGCCCTTTTCATTATCATTTAAAGACAATTTGATGCACACATTGAACCATGCAGAACTAACGACCGTTAGCAATAATTTTTTGTGTACTTATAACTTTTCATTCATCATCCGTATATTATTGATGGTTAATTCCTGCGATTATATAATTTTATTAAAGCATTACACCAGGCATTATAGCCAGGACCAAACTTGGAATTCAAAGAAAATACACTCTCACCGATATCGGTGATTTCATTTATAATTCGCTGAAATATTTCTTTTGATTCCTTTTTAAAGTTTTCCCAAAACGCTGAACCGTAAGCAGCCTTTATAAAATTTTCACTTCGGGCTATTGTTGACTAATAATTAAAATAGGGCATGTTAAGCTTAGGTATTTTTTTATTTTGATTAACTACTTTAAAACTCCGAAACATTGTATTCTACGTCCTTCAAGTTAAATTTTCCATAAACAAATTTCCCATCAGGGTAATGCCAGACAGTTTCGCCATACGTCATAATGTTTATACC
>JBBQTZ010000384.1:0-2548 GCA_038234405.1 Chitinophagales bacterium | reverse complement strand
AGTAGCTGAAAATTGCCCTGAAAAGTTCCCTGTAAGATTGATATTGCTTTGGTTGTCGGGAATAATTATAGCTGTGCCTGTACCTATTAGGTACAATGGCTGGTTACGAATACCGCCCTTAATGTCGAGCGATGTTTTTGGAGTGGGAGTATTGATACCTACGTTTTGTGCCTTACTATTTACTATAGCAAATACCAAGATCAAGTGAAGTAAATTTTTTTTCATAATTGTTATCAACCAGTTGCTTAAATGCTGTTTGGCAATTTGTAAATTTATTGGCAATAATCTTAACCGGATATAGCAGATATCTGTCATTTTTATTAACTTGTATAAAACTTATCAACATTACTAATGAAACTAACAGCAATCACCCGTAATGCTTTAAATGCCGTACTTATGCGTAAAGAATATGGCGAAACCGATTATCGCAGCTATTTTGCACCTGCTATAGAACAAGCTACCCGCTTTGCACCTGCACCATTTTGCTGGTTTATACCCGAAACTAACAATATGACCATCGTGGAAGCTAGTAATAACATGCAGCAGCTTACTCCACATACAACTAAAAACTGGGTAGGGCAGGGGATAGGGTTTTGGTTTTCTACTATACATCCAAACGATGTAGATTTTGTAATGTCGGCGGTGGCAATGACGGCAAAAATTAACGAAACACCACCTATTGAAATATCCAACAAATTAAACAGCAACATTTATTGCCGGATGCTGGATGCAACCAATCATTATCGCTGGGTATTAATACAGTTTCCGCAAAGATTGTATAATGAGCAGGGCAAAGTGATTAGCTGTCTGGTAATGACAACCGATCTGTCGCATTTGGCTGTTTCTTTAAAAACAATGATGACCGTGGTGGATTTAAATAGTAATAAGAGTTATTATTACAATGCCGTAGTAAATACGCAAAAACTAGTTGACGCTAATTTGCCAGTTATTTCAAAAAGAGAACGTGAAGTGGTGCAATTAATGGCCAAGGGTTTAAATACTCCGCAGATAGCCAATCATCTTTTTATTGCTTACGATACGGTAGAAAACCATAAACGCAATCTGCGTAAGAAAACCCAAACAAAAACGGCTGCTGCGTTGATGAATTATGTATGGGAAAATAATTTGCTTTAACCGAAAGTATGCTATAAAAAAGTTTTTGCAGCTTGGTATTTTAGCATATTTTCTATTCTCAAATTAATCACAATTTTTAAAGCCAAAAAAATAACCCGAAATATTTACTTTTATTGTATTTAAAACCCTAAAATTGTTTCAATTACAAAGTCTAAGTTTAACAAACACTCATTAACCAAACGTACATTTTTAAAAGCTACCTTTATTCGTCACCGATTTATTTTTTTAGTAACAACATACGGTGCAAATAATGGTAAACTTAAAGTTGATTATCCACTGAAGCCCCTTCTTTTTTATCAAGCTTCTCCTGCATCCAGCATTTAAATTCATGCAGGTTTTGTGCAAGTATTTCTTCCATTTTTAAAACAATGGTATCGTATTCAAACTGCCTTTCTTTAAAAAGCAATGAATTCTCCAGTATTGAATCGTCGGGTAGCACATCTTCCAGGTTTACGCCCAGTATTTTTACAATCCGCTTACAAACCTCGGCCGTAAGGGCCACCTGGTTATTTTCAATTTTTGAATAGTTTGATTGGGACATAAAGAGCAACTCAGCCATTGCTGTTCGAGTAATTTTTTTTTCTTCTCTCAGTTGTTTGATAATACTGCCAGGCATAGGTAAAACTTTAGGTTTAATGATAGTTAGAATATGAATAAAGTTATTCAGAATATAAATAGGCTGAACATATTTTGTAAAAGAATTTCAGAAACCAAAAGTTAAAGGATTGTTTAGGTGACAGGCAGCAATGGCGGAGAAATAGCTGCCCTTGGTACGCCACTTGCCGCTTTAGCAGGTATGGGTATTGGCGGCATAAGCAATGTGGAAACTGATTTTTTTTTGATGGAGAAGTGGACTTTTGGAAAACCTTTAGCCGTGGTGCAAGCTGTGCATTAGCAGGCAAAAGTTTGGAAAAAGCTTTTTGAAAGGGGCAGGTGTAAAAATAGGACCCAAAGGTGCATTGGCGAAAGCAACAGCAGGTACGGAAAAGGGACTGCAAACAGTATTTAATAATTATGACTTGTATGGAGAAGACGGCATTAAGAAATTTGGTGCTAAGTTTTATTGGCAATCATTTGCAGCGGGGTTTGCTTGGGGAGCAATAAAAGACGGATTAGGTATCGGATTTAATAAAATTGAGCGTTTTAAAGAATCCGGCTTTCAAGATGGAACTATTGGTTTGAACAGTGTTGCTGCTGTCCCGGCGGGGTTTTCGCCTTTTAAATTTATAAATTATAAAAGCTGTCTATGGCGAAACCCCGACGAGTAAAGACACTGGAAAAATGATATCCTACCACAATGTTTTTTATAACTTTATGCTATGGCAATAAAGCTTCAACATAGCGATACTTTTTCAACTTGCTTTGTAACATTTACCTGTGCCAGATGGATACCGCTGATTGAAATGACTAACAG
>JBBQTZ010000383.1:0-2580 GCA_038234405.1 Chitinophagales bacterium | reverse complement strand
CTCGCTCTTTCTAAAGTATCAACATAAGGGTTTTTACCTTCTACATAAATCCTTATTTCGCCACTTGTTTCACTTTCAGCAAGCTGAATAGCATCTACTATCTGCTTGTTATCTGCAGCAGAAAAATAGACCCTTTTCTTTTTAAAAAATGAAAAAATATTCACGACGATTATTTAAATTTTACATCAATAGATTTATCGGCACCTACATCAGATTGAAAACCTTTTTTGGCTTTAAAACCCATCAACGAACCTACAATATTGGTTGGAAAACTTTTTACAGAACTATTGTACGTTGCAATGGAAGCATTAAAATCTTTACGGGCAACTTTTATTCTTCGCTCAGTACCTTCCAACTGTGTTTGTAAACCTGCAAAAGCAGCAGCACCTTTCAGTTCAGGATACTTTTCTACCGTTATAAGTAAACGGCTTGCGGCTACTGCCAGCTCATTTTGAGCTGCAGATTGTTTGTTAAAATTATCGGCTGTTATTTCCCCTGCATCAACATTTACAGAACTTGCTTTAGCCCTTGCCTCCGTTACTTCTACCAATACATTTTGCTCAAAATTTGCCTGCCCTTTTACCACATTTACAAGGTTGGGTATTAAATCTACCCGGCGCTGGTAAGCACTGTTCACCTCATTCCACTGCTTTTTTACCAACTCTTCTTTTGCAACCAACCCATTGTAAGTAATAATAGTATAAAGTACCAGTAAACCCAATACCGCAGCTATTATATAGCCGCTATAGCGTTTGTTATTCATTGATTAATACTTGTGTGATGCAAATTATTTGTTCATGTCATCAAAATTCACATCTACTTTCTTTTCTGCACCTGCATCTGCTTTAAATCCTTCTTTAGATCTAAATCCAAATAAACCACCAAGTATGTTCATCGGAAATGATCTTACCTTGGTATTATACATATTTATTTCCTCATTAAAAACCTTTCTTGAATTTTTAATGCCATTTTCAATACCCTCTAGCTGACCTTGTAATTTGGTAAAATTTTCAGTAGCCTTTAGTGTAGGATAAGCTTCTACTGTAGCCAACAAGCGGCTAAGCGAACCACTTAACTGACCTTGTGCAGCCTGAAACTCTGCAATTTTTTCAGGAGTTAAATTTTCAGCATTAATATTTACACTTGTTGCTTTTGATCTTGCTGCAATTACGTCAGTTAAAGTTTTTTGCTCAAAATTAGCAGCACCTTTTACTGTGTTTACCAAATTTCCAACTAAATCGCTACGGTTTTGATATTCAGTTTGCACATTGTTCCATGCCTTCTTTACGCTTTCATCTTGCTTTACCAAACCATTGTAACCATTACAACCTAAAAACCCAACAATTACTACAATTGCAATTGCGATTAATACACCAGGACGTTTCATGTTATTTGTTTTATTTTTCAATTTTAAAAAAAATTACTTAAATCCTATACACTGTTTAATTTATTATTCTAATGGCAAAAATAGTAATTTAATTTACCTGTTTAACCGTTAATAGCGGCAATACCCGGTAATACTTTTCCTTCAAAATATTCTAACATTGCCCCACCGCCCGTACTTACATAACTCACTTTATCAGCCAAATCAAATTGGTTTATCGCTGCAACACTATCGCCACCACCAACTAAGCTAAAGGCACCATGTGCTGTAGAGTTTGCTATTGCTAAAGCGATTAACTTAGTTCCATTTTGAAATTTTTCCATTTCAAAAACACCCATTGGGCCATTCCACAAAATAGTTTTGCTTTTATTAATTATTTCACTAAAAATACCTACTGCTTTGGGGCCAATATCTAGCCCTAGCCAACCATCTGGTATTGCATCACTTACGCTAACTTTTGTATTGGCATCAGCATCAAATTTATCGGCAATAACAGAATCCTCCGGCAAATGAATACTTACATTTTTTTCAGTTGCTTTTGCCAAAATATCGAGAGCTGTTTGCAAGCGATCATTTTCGCACAAAGAGTTACCAATTTTGCCTCCTCTTGCTTTAATAAATGTATAAGCCATACCACCACCAATGATAATGTCTGTAGCTCTTTCAAGTAAATTTTCTATAATCAAAATTTTATCCGAAACCTTTGCCCCTCCTATAATTGCACAAAATGGTTTTTCTGCCTGGTGCAATACTTTTTCTGCACTTAGCACTTCACTTTCCATTAGCAAACCAAACATTCTTTTATCGCTTTTAAAATACTGAGCTATTACCGCTGTAGAAGCATGTGCCCTATGTGCAGTACCAAAAGCATCATTTACATAAACCGTACCTGCTTTACTTAATTTTTCTGCAAAAGCAGCATCGCCTTTTTCTTCCTCTTTATAAAAACGAAGGTTTTCTAACAACAGTACTTCTCCCGGTTGTAGCATACTTGCTGTAAGTGCAGCTTGCTCACCAATACAATCATCTGCAAACAATACAGAAACTTTTGTAGCTGCATCCGTATTGAGTAGTTCATGCAAATGCTTTACTAAATGCTTTAACGAATATTTATCAGCAGGACCATCTTTTGGTCTGCCAAAATGGCTCATTAAAATTACACTACCACCATCAGCCAATATTTTTTTAATTGTTGG
>JBBQTZ010000382.1:0-2580 GCA_038234405.1 Chitinophagales bacterium | reverse complement strand
TTAAAAGCAGTATTTTTTATTCCACAAAAAATATCTCCATCCTGCGCTGGTGAAAAAGCTGTAAACAAAACAATAATCAACAGGGCTTTTATAAGTTTATTCATTTGAGTCTTTTACAATTTTAATACGTAACATTAATATGCTTCCAATTATTGCCGGTAGTACCAGGTTTATAAGCCAGATACCCAAAGCGGCGGCGCCTACCCCAAGTTCGTTGGTACTGTATTGTTGAACTATCGTCCACAAAGCAGTAACCCTAATTGGCAACTCTACAAAGCCAATAGTAGGTGCAATAGCCATCACCAAATAAAATACTGTAATTAGCCAAAAGCAAGCCACAATTGGTATCTCTACTTTTAGTACCTCAAAAAGTAAAATATATTGCAATATAAAAACCCAATACCTTACAAAAGATAACGACACAATGCGAAGCAACCTCCAGTTGTTTAGTTCATCGAGTATAGAAATGTATTTTACTAACTTTTCAAACGAAGGTATCTTTTCTATTGCCCTTACCAGCCACCCGAGGCGCCAGTAAAACAGCAATAGTATAATTGTAACACCCATACTCAGGTATATCAGCACATCACCCCAAAAATGGGGCAAAACTTGCAATTCGTTTCTTCCGCTTTGTGAAATATATCTTAAATAAAAAAGTCCGGCACAGCCCATCAACAATGTAACCAGCAATTGGCTAATGCTACCAACCACCGTAAGCGAAATAGCTTTAACCCTGTTTGCTGCTTTTAAATACAAAATGCGCCCCCCATATTCTCCAATTCTATTGGGTGTAAGCATTGTAATACTACAGCCAGAAAGTACAGATTTAAAAGCATTCCACCAGTTAAAAGGCTGTAAGTGGTGTACCAATACCTGCCACTTTCTGGCCTCTAGCCCCCAGTTTAAAAGCATCAATAACATTACCAACCAAAATTTCCATTGGTTCCAGTTGGCACTAATATGCTGCCACCGCATATCAATATCGGGTTGTTGCCTTATTTGATGATACAGGCTCCAGCTAAGCACTAAAAAAATAATAGGTGCTAAAAAGTAATTGAGTAATATTTTTAATTTTCTATTCAAATCTATTTCGTTGCAATTGAAAAACTATAGCAATAAACTTTACCATCCACACACTTTTTTTATATTATTTGGGGCGTTCAACCTCTGTTCAATTTGTAGCATTTGTTGCCGGTACACCCGCCCGAACGGCTCAGCCGGCCGGGCGCTAAAACCCTTCATGCAGCTACGTTTCACTTCACTGTAAGCAGGGTTTTTCTCCTCTATCAGCCAGCCTTTAAGCCGTTGAATTATACTGTAGCTTTTACCAAACAATTTTACTGTTATTATATTGTTTTGCGCAATTAAATACCCAACAGTTACAACCATTTTCACCAAATGAAAGAAATAATACATTTTTTTCAGCTTCATTTAAAAAACACTTGTTACTTTGTTCTTATCAGCAACAATTATCCTATCAAAATAAATATGGATTTTAAAAAAGCCCGGTAAAAATATTGATTTTACAATGATACTTACATTTCCATTTTAACCCGGATTTTGCAGTTGAAATAGTTGTGAGTTTGGTTGAAAGAGAAGTATTTCACCTTTTTTTGTTAATAATAAATGGTAAACGATTGTAAGGTTCAAAAATGTATCTTAATACCTGGCGCTGCCTCAGCTAGTAGGTATAAATGAATAATAAGTGCAATATTTATAGTTAACCAACCAATTGAAAAACTGCTCAACAATTGAAAAATAAATCAACCGTTATTTTAGGCATCGATCCCGGTACTGCATTTATGGGCTATGGCCTGATAAAAGTTACCGGCAAAAAGCTTGAACTTATAGAAATGAATACCCTTAAACCGGGAAAAGTAGCAGATCCATACAAAAAGCTACAACTTATATATAATACGGTAAGCGGCCTCATTATTAAATACAAGCCAGATGTATTTGCTATTGAAGCTCCGTTTTTTGGTAAAAATGTACAAAGTATGCTTAAGCTTGGCAGGGCACAGGGAGTGGCTATTGCAGCAGCCATGCGGCATGGACTAGAAGTAACGGAATACTCCCCTAAAAAAATTAAACAATCTGTTACAGGCAATGGAAATGCCAGTAAGGAACAGGTTTTAAAAATGCTGCAGCGCTTATTAAAATTTGAAGACGACCCTCAATACCTCGATGCTTCCGATGCGCTGGCAGTTGCTGTTTGCCATCATTTTCAAGAGAATACATCCCTGCCGGCAGCCGGTGGCAAAGCGAAAGGTTGGGAAGATTTTTTAATAAAAAACCCGGGGAGAGAAGCAAAAAAATAAAATTTATTATAGCAACTTTATTATCTGCTCCTGTACTTCTTTAAGCTCATCTGCCGATAATTTTAATTTGAGCCGGGTAAAATTGAGGTCATCAGCACTGTTTATCGGTACCAGATGAACGTGTGCATGGGGCACTTCTAACCCCATTATGCTTATGCCGCAACGGTTACAATTAAATGCCTTTTCTATAGCAAGGGCAATGGGTTTTGCAAATAGCAGTATGCCCGAAAGATATTTTTCATCAAGATCAAAAAAATGATCT
>JBBQTZ010000381.1:0-2732 GCA_038234405.1 Chitinophagales bacterium | reverse complement strand
CCCTGAATCTTTTGATGGCGGTTTTATAACAGTCAAACCAATCAACCGTATTATCACCCCATTCGTTGGCGATATTTATAATCATTTTGCCTTCGTAATCTTTTAATACCCGCAGCATGTCCGGTGCAAGCCATTCATCTATTATTTGCTTAATACCCATTTTCCCATCACCTGCAGGCCTGAAACATTCCGTAACACAGGTGCCATCATGCATTTCCAGCATAGGTACCATCCCGGCATCTATTGTTTTTTGAATCAGGTTTCTTTTTTGTGCAGCAGTCATTGATTGGTTATTCCATGTCCAGGAACTGCCACTCGTAACAAGGCGAACAACGTTTGCTTTTGATTTTGGTATTTCTATTGACAAGGCATTTAAGCTGTTGGTCTCATTCAGCCAGATATGCACACTGTTTACCCCATAAGGTATCCAGGGTGTTCCATCTTTATCTGCAATATTTCCATCCTTTACTTTCAAGCCCACGTAGGCAGCAGGTGGTGGGGGCAATGGTGGCTCATTTAGTTTCTTTTTGCAACTGCCGCAAAGCAGCAATGCAAATAGTACAAACCCTGGAAAGTAAACTCTGAAATAGCCTTGCATCGTATAATTTTGTATAAAGTTAATTTCCTCATGATAAAAACTTGCCTGTACTGTGCTGCAACTGTTGCAAAGAAAGCTACGGCAGTTTACATAATGAGACCATAGATTACAATCAATCACAATTTTTTATGCTGATTTCAAAATGTGTTTTCATAACCATCGGATTTTTTCGTGGTATCTTATTACTTTCATCCTATTGGCTCGTTTTCATATTAGATAACTTGTAAAAGATCAATAAAATTTTACCCGGCTCACAATTATTTATTAGCAGGCGTTTCAATAATTTAACCTTCCCACCCATGTAAGGTTTTGACATCAAATATTTGTTTAAAACCCAGTGGTACTTTCGTGATCACGGATGTCGGACGGCAACTGCTAATAAGCACTGCAAAAGCAAACAGGTAGTATGTAATCATTATATTTTTATTTGATACCTGATTTTTTACAAGTGTGTTTAAATTTTATTTTTATCCATTTACCATCATCATTTTATCACACCGATTTTTATCATCCTTGCAAAAGTAAAATCAATGTTTTCGGGTAAAATAATTTCAATACCATCTGCTGCTTTTTTAAATAGAAGCGGTATATTTTTTTTATCAATTAATACAACGGACGATGGATTTACCAGGCTGCTATCTTTTAAAAGGATGGTATTAGCTACAGGCTTTTGTAATATAAAAACATACAAATTTTTATTTTTTTTGGTAAACCGAATAGGCGTTCCATCTTGTAAAATATTGGCTGTTTTTTTACAGGGATTGGTATCATAAATACCCTCGCTGTTTACCTCCATCCAGTTGCCTAAATCCTGCAGGCGGCTTAATTGGTTGGCCGGGATATTGCCCGAAGCGTCTGGCCCAATATTCAATAAGAGGTTGCCATTTTTACTTACAATGTCAATAAATAAATTTATAAGCGCCTTCGATGATAGTAACTGCTTATCGGTTTCTGTTTGGTTGTATCCAAACGAAAAACCAATGCCACGGCAGGTTTCCCATTTTTTAAACCCATTGCTGTCTGGCACCGCATACTCCGGTGTTGTAAAATTATACAGGGTAGGGTATTGGTTCCACCGATCGTTAATAACCGCATTGTGGTTTGTATTAAATAAATGCGCAAAAACTGACAATAGTTTTACTCCCTTAGGATAATTAACATCATTCCATAAAACATCTGGCTGGTAAAGGTTGATTATTTCATTTAATTGTGCATCGGCATATTTGCTATAGACTTCCGTAGCGGGCATACTTTCAAAAAGTTCAGGCCATAAATTGGTGATAGGATTGTTTGTAAAACTCCAATCCAACCCACCGGAATAATACACGCCCATTTTTATATTTTTTGCTCTTACCGCTTTGGCTAATTGACCAATAAAATCTTTACTGCTGCTTATTTGACTGGGTTGTAAAAAAGGGTGTGGTATTTTTGATGGATACATCATATACCCATCGTGGTGCTTGGCAGTAATCACTACATATTTTGCACCGGTTGCTTTAATAATATTGGCCCAATGGCCGGCATTCCAGTTGGTTGTTTTTTGTTGCAGGCTATCTTTAAAATTATAATAATCATATTCTGCTCCGTACTTGTAGGTATGATGAGTTTGTGTTGGGCTGCCAGGTATGCGTAAGCTGTTTAAGTACCATTCTGCATAAGGATTATTTGTATAGAACGCCTTCCAGTTGGTAACGGTATCTGGAGTGCCATAGGGTGTAGACCATGCTGGTACGGAGTATAAGCCCCAATGAATAAAAATACCGAGCTTGGCGTTGCCATACCATGTTGGTGTTGGCCTTACCGCTAAACTTAGTTCCGAAGCTTCGTGATGAGTATTGCTTTTCTTTTGCGCCAAACAACTGCTGGTAGCTATTAAAAAAAATGGGATTACTATTTTTATTAAAAACATTTTATGATATTTAAATTTATGCTGCTTTTGGCAGCATGTCGTGAAACAACAAATTTACTTCACGAGTAAAATATAATACGCATCTTTTGGCAGTGTTAACATAAGCATTCCATTGGTTATTGTTAATGGCAATTCTTTCACCGCATACCCTGCTGCATCTAACTGAATCGCTTTTTTTATAACGGTATTTTTTATACTTACACTTGCAAGGCAAGGCATACCAAG
>JBBQTZ010000380.1:0-2754 GCA_038234405.1 Chitinophagales bacterium | reverse complement strand
GGGCCGTCGTTTGCTGGCCTGTTTCAACAATTAAATAATTGCTTCCATAACGGGCAACAGCCCAGGCTGTGCCAACCGTATCTGCCATTGCACACCTGTTATAATAACCAAAATTATTTAAGCGTTTGGTGATGTCTGACAGGTATGCATGTTCGCTTCCCCAAAGATGAGCACAGCCGGTAACATCCAGCAACAGTCCATCCGGTAAATCGATGGCTACGGCTGGCGTGTAGCGGATGCACCATTCGGCAAGACCAGTAAGTAACTGAGCTGCACGTTCCGGCTCTTCATCAAAATATTGAAGGTGGGGGATGAAGGCTCTTGCATCAGCTAATGCCATATTTTTATCTACTCCCTGTTGTTGTGCCAAAACATTTGCTGCTGTTACAATTATTCGTCCGTGATCTTTTGCAACAATTACAAAAGGTAAATTTTTTAAATCGGGTTGGCGACGGAGTAGCCAATCCGTAGTAAGATGACGGAACCATATAGATACAAAACGTTTACGCATATCATCCCGTTTTTTGTTGTAGTTGTTGGGGAATAACAGCCGTTTTATAAATATGCCTGAAGCGTCCTGCATTAAATTCTATTTGCCATTTACCCGGATTTCCATTTCTTACTTTCAATAAATCTACATTCCAACGGGGAAAACCTACACCGGGTAAACCATCTTCCAATTCGCTGGATAAAGCAGTAATTTTCCATCGGGTAACACAGGCAGTTGTGGTGATAGTTCGGGGATTATTTCGAATGATAAAACCTGTAACCCTGCTTTGTTCAACGGCTAATTGTAACCTTCTTGATGCGGTAAAACTCAGTTCTTTTATTTCACCAATAACGGCTGCCAAACCTTCGCACTTTAAAGCTTCTTCCATAGCCCACAGCATTGCTGTTTCTTTTTGCAAATTGATAAAAATGATTTTATCTGGTACAATCCCAAATAATTTTAAGGCAGGTGGAAAAATGGAATGGACTGAACCAATCCAAATAACTGCACCAGCATTTTGCATTAATGGGCTAAGTATGCCTGCGATAAAACCGGCTGTTGTTGCTGCATCTTCCATACCAGCAGCAATAAATTCATGAATGGCACCTACCGGAAATGTATTGTTGGGAAAAGCATTTTTTATAGTGCCAATGATAGTATCAATTGCAGTATTATTCAGGGATGTTTTAATACCCTGCAAGGGTAGAATCTCCTTTTGTAATCTTGCGATAATATCAGCTTTTGATGGGTTCATTTATAACGGGTGGTACTTAATCCCCAGCAATATTACTAAATAATTTAGCATTACCACTAATTTAGGTTATGCTAATTCATAAGTAGTTCATAGGCAGAATATTGGTTGTTTAATCAATAAATAGCTTGCGTTGGCTTCAAATATATTAGGAACATATTTCTGAGGGGTAAATGCCAAAAACCAGATACCGGGTACTTTGTATTTGAATCATTAAACGATAAGCGTTTAAATTGCAGTTTTTCATTGTGACAAAGTTTTGAATTATCGAGTTAGTGCGCTTTAAGGGTGAATGGGGAATTGTAAATATTTAACCTTTCACTAAACGATAGAGGCTCACCAACCGAAACGACATTTTATTCTTAACAAAACACTGTTTGGTTAAACCTTATGCTTCAGCCATTCGTTGAAAGTAACCTTGCAAAATCAGATGCAAAAACTGATCAAAATCAAATGACTAACAAACAACTTTTTTGTTAACTATTTCTACTGCTTAAACTACGCCATACCTCTTGCAAATCCTACAGTATCCCTGTATAGTTGTGGCGATACTTCGGCGTTCACTTTAAAGAACCTGCTAAAGTAAAACTCATCTTCGTACCCCAGCTCGTAAGCGATTTCCTTTACTGTTTTATTGGTGAGGTACAATTCTCTTTTGGCTTCTATAATAATGCGTTCGTTGATAAGGCTGGAGAGTGTTTTATTAAAATGCATTTTGGTAATTTTTGCCAATGCTTTAGGTGAGATATACAACAGATCTGCATAGTCGCTGGCAGTATGTTTTGTTTTAAAATTTTCTTCTATAGCGTCTTTCAGTTTTTGCAGGATAAAAGGTTCTTTATGATCCTTTGCTTCTGCTGCTGCCATTGGCTGCTGTTGCGTTTTTAAACGGGAAGCTGTAATTAAAAATATTTTTAAATAAGAAACCAGTAATTCATACTGTGCTAATGCGGCGTTTTGCATTTCTGTTTTAATCTGGTCGCATACCATCTGTAAAGTTGCCGCGGATGTGGCATCCACTTTTACAAAAGGCGGCTGGTACACATTATTGTAGAGAACGCCATTGCAGGCTATTTCGGCCTGGTGCTTGAAAATGCAAAAAAATTCAGGATGAAAATATATAGCAACCCCGTTTATATTTTTATCCGCAATAAACATATATGGCTGGTAAGGGGCAAAGGCAAACAGGGAACCTGCCTCAAAATCATATTCAGCAAAATCTGCCTTTGCTTTTCCACTTCCTTCCTGTACCCAAATTAATGAAAAATAATTTTGACGTTGTATATGGTCGAAAAATCCGTTGTCTTCAAACGAAAAAAGTTTAAACGCAAGGTTGCCGTTTTGTGGATTCACTAAAGTAAAAGCTGACTGATTGAGCATGATAAGTAATTTTTATTTTCCGCAAAGACAGTAAGGAAATATGAAAAAAAATCTCCCCGGCTATTTTAGCTTTTGTACTTTTTAAAAATCACTGTTGCAATATGACCACCAAAACCAAATGTATTGCTCATGG
>JBBQTZ010000379.1:0-2782 GCA_038234405.1 Chitinophagales bacterium | reverse complement strand
TTCAGACAATTACTGGCATTAATAACAGGTAAACACCAAACGAAGTCTGCCGCCTGGTAAAGCGTGGTAAAGCCTGGTAAAACCCATTAAAAAAATTATCCAAATCCCTTAATCATATAAATCCCGGTTAAGACAATTGCTGGCTTTAGCAACAGGTAAACACCACACGGAGGCTTGGCGCCTGGTAAAAAAACGTAATTAAAGCAAAAATGCACCCCATTATGAGGTGCATTTATAAAAGCCGAAGCCAATTTTATTTTTTATCTGTAGAAACCTGTATTTTATTACCGAGCCCAAACCGCTTTTTAAAAACCACGAAAACAAATACCAAACCAACCACCAAAAACGCCAAATTCATATTGTCATCAAATGGTACATCTGGATTCGGAATACCAAAACCACCGCCAGGCCCTCCAGTAGTTACAGTACCACCACCAACTGGTCTTAGTGCAGGATTAGATCCTGGTCTTGCTGATGTATTAGAACTGTTAGCACCATTACTACCCTGGGTAGATTGGTTATCCTGTGTAGAGGATCCACTGCTATTAGGCCATGGGCTTGTACTCAACGTTCCTGTACTTGTTCCTACGGGATTTACATCAACAGGCGACTCTTCAAATTGTTGTTGTTCGTCCTGCTGTTGCTCCTGGCTAAAAACTGCAAGAGGCAAACAAAAGAAAAAAGTTACAATCGCGGCGTATTTTTTTAAGCTTTTGCTGTACACTGTTAAAAAAGGTTGTTTCATTTGTATTGATTGGTGTATTTTCTAATTAGTGCCATCAACTAACAATTTCTGTGCCTGCTTTGTTTTATCAGGCGCAATTACTTCCAATTGATAAACACCGTTTATAATTTGCGAAGGTAGCGTAAATAATTGAGATGCGTTACCTCCTGCATGCTGAATAGATTTTTTATATAAAACCTGTCCGGTTACATTTAATAAACGCACTTCATATTGACCAGTTACCAAACCATTCAATTGCAGGTTAAACGAATTTCCCTTTATCGGGTTAGGGGCAATTGTAAACCCTGCACCTACCTTACCTAACGTAACTTTTACAATTTGCGTATATTTTTCTACTGCATTTATATCAATTGATTTTATCCGGTAGAAATTATTACCGGCAACTGCACGCTCATCTAACCAATTATAAGTTGTGCTATTGGATGTAGTTGCAGTTAGTGTAGCAACTTTTACAAAATTGCGACCATTGGTAGATTTTTCCACCTCATAGCTTGCAATATTTATTTGGTTGGCCACCTTCCACTCTACTGCAATGTTATTGCCTTGTTCTGCAGCTTTAATGCTGGTAAAAGTTACAGGCAACGGGCCACCCAATGGCTTAAATACTACTCTAAAGCGATTAACAACTGAAGACGCTGCATTGGCATCTACTACAAAAGTATAAGTTGATGAGCCAGTTATGTTTAACAATGTACTAGTAGCTTTATAGCTGTCTTGCAAGTAAGCTTCTACACCGGCAGTAGCCAAATCGGTAGCAATAAATTCTAATGTATAGCTTGCTCTTTTTAAACTATACATGTTGTAAAATAAGGTATCAGTTGCAGTAGGCATTGCCCTTCTTTCTACTACTAAATGTGTATTTCCACTGAATGAACCAAAGTTTTCACCAAAATTGTAACTTTTTCTTACATCCAAAATATCAATTACATTGCTATAATTACTGGCGAAATCTACAAAACCTCCATCTACCAAATCTGATTTATTACCCTTAATGGCAATTAAATTATGTACCAACCTAACGCCGGTTGCCAATGTGCCAGATGGCCTGAAAGACAACGCACTACCAGTATCTTTACAATTTTCTCTTACCTGTGCTGTACCTGCCGAAATACCTGCCTGTATAAAAAATGCTGCTCCACTTTCAATAAAATTATTGACCGAACCACTTATACCATAGCTACCACCACCCGGTGCAACTTCATAATTTCCAGTAATTATATTTTTTGTAAATGTTTGAAAAACACCCAAACCTGAATTTAAAACTTTTGGATCCCAAACCTGGAAAGCATCTACCAAACCGCCGGTTCTTATTATGTTTTTTAAATTAATCCTTGATGGATAAGGATTACGAACAATACGAAATGAGTCAATGGCAGCAGTTACTGCCGTTTGATCTCCCAAAAACAATGCACCTGTACTACGTAGTGTTGTGCTTGATGTAGGAACATTACCTGCTGTTGCACCCATTTGTAATGGGCCTCTATCTCCACGGATAAATAGTACATAACCATGCTCTGAGCTAAGCGTTTTTACATTCGTATTGGCTACAGCTACAAATTTATCTGTAGTATCATTATATCTAAGCAACGACGCCGCACGTGACAATGAATCAAAACCATTGGCTTGAACGGCACCAACATTAGCACCAACACCCGGTATCATTGTACCATAGCCCGGTTTGGTGTTTACTAATGGTCCAATTTGGCCTTCTTGCCAGGCTTGATTAATTGTTTGGCTACCACTTGTGTTGGAAGCCAATACCCTCCATGCTTTTTGAGCATTTAACGGTATAAATCTTTCTACCGTTACATTACCACTGATGTAACCGCCACTTGTATTACCTACTGCGATACGAGCTGTACCAGATACATTAGACCCAATAGTAAGAAAGCCACCCGTTGTAAGTACTGCTGAGCCCGGTGTTACAGTTAACGTTCCTTCCTGATTTGCTGCTGCACCACCTGAGATGTTGAGTGCATTGCTTAAGGTGGCGGTTGCTCCTGTGCTTAAGGTTAAGTCTTTTAAGAAATTATTAAA
>JBBQTZ010000378.1:0-2796 GCA_038234405.1 Chitinophagales bacterium | reverse complement strand
CAGGAAAGTTTTACAGATTTGATTTTAGCCAAACTGTTAAGGATAAAAAAAATTTTAAGTAATGATGGTAAAACAGTTATTAGCGAAGGGATTGATGCCAATTATTTTGACATAATGAACTACGCAGTATTTGCGTTAATACTTATTAAACAGGCTGAGCCGGCTTAGTTACATAATTGAATAGATAAATATTTCGGCAGAATGTAAATACCAGTTATTTAAAATCATTAGCTCATTTTTTACTTTGCTTTATTAAACAATAAATGTTTTATGTATAACATTGAATTATTTTGAAATTGGCAGATATGGTTACTTTCAATTGATGAAGTACCAATCAATTTTTACCAGTATTATTTTTAAAATAAGCCAATATAAACCAACCAACCAATAGTATGAAAAAGCTCGTAATTTTCGCAAGAATCATTGTAGGTACCCTCTTTATTTTTTCTGGCCTGGTAAAAGCAATTGATCCACTTGGGCTTACCTATAAAATGCAGGAGTTTTTTGAAGTTTGGGCGGCAGACGGTTATTTTGTTACCATTGTTAACCTGCTTAATCAATATTCTTTTTGGGTTGCAATTATAATGATTACGGCAGAAGTGGCATTGGGATTAGCTTTGCTTATTGGCTGGCGAAAAAATTTAGTGTTGCAGTTATTATTTCTGCTTATATTATTTTTTACTTTTCTTACCAGTTATGTTTTGTTTAGTGGTAAAATAAGAAGTTGCGGTTGTTTTGGCGACTGCATTCCACTTACGCCTATTCAAACTTTTACCAAAGATATAATCCTGCTGCTATTGAGTGTTTTCCTCATTTTAAAAAGGCAATACATACAACCAATTTTTAAAGAAAGATTACCTTTTGCACTTGTACTAATTTCAATAATTGGCACCCTGTTTTTACAAAACTATGTTATAGACCATTTGCCTTTGGTAGATTGTTTGCCTTATAAAATAGGCAATAATATATTGGAGTTAAGAAAGATACCAGCCGATGCAACACCCGATAAATTCTCTTATGGATTTGTGTACCAGAAGGGAGCTGTAAAACAAAGTTTTACTACAGATAATTTACCTGATAGTACCTGGAAATTTGTAGAACGTAAAGAAACTTTGCTTGAAAAGGGCAAAAATAACCTTGCTAAAATCAACGATTTTATTTTATCAGATTCTACCGGAAGTGATTCTACAGAAACAATTTTAAATAAACCAGCTTATTATTTATTCTTTGTAAAAGAATTGGGAGAAGATACTGATAAATGGCTCAGTTTATTTACAGATGTTGCAAAAAAAGCGCAGCAACAAAAGCTTATAATTTACGTGGTAACAGCCGATCCTAAAAATGTAAATATCTTTTTTAACGAATTCCATAATTTCAATCTGCCTGTTTACACTTGCGATGCTACTGCTATAAAAACAGTGGCAAGAGCCAACCCAACCATACTTTTAATGAAAGGGCCAATAGTACAAAAAAAGTATAGTTGGGCAGATATGGAGGCCTTGCTAAAGTGATTTTTACTATTTATTGTTTATTGCTTACTGTAATTGAATCAGTTTTAAATTAGTTGATGGTGATACATAAGTAGTTTATGGATAAATTTAATTTTCTGCCTAACTTTCAATTGTAATTTGTTCTATAAATTGCTGTTTTTTTTGATACATTTCAAATTTACGCAGCGTTTATTGGTTTTTGAGCACACCACCCACTGCGTTGCCACGGTCGGTGTTTCATCGACTTAAATAGGGAGCAACACATTTACATGTACCATATTTTTTACCAAGTATAAACCAATTACAATTGCTACAAAAACTCTCCTATTCTCTTTTGGTGTTGTTGGGCATAGTGGTGTTGGTATTTATCATGTTTCAAGGTTTTGGCGATCCTGTAAAAATGATACTAGGGCAAACAGGCGATAAAAAAACGATGGATAATATCCGCAAAGATCTTTACCTCGATCAACCAAAATGGAAGCAGTTTTTTTTATACCTCAATGATGTATCACCCCTGTGTATTTATAGCAAAGAAACCATTGCAAAAAAAGATTTAAAAGGTTTTTTTATTGGTGCAAATACTAAAGTTGGCCTTAAAATACCCTATCTCCAAAAGAGTTATCAAACAAAAAAAGATGTAACAGCAGTATTGATGGAAGCCTTACCCGGTACCTTGTTGCTGGCAGTGGCAGCCATGCTGTTTGCTACTATTACAGGGTTATTTTTAGGTACTATAGCTGCAATTAATAAAGGCAACTGGTTAGATAATACGGCTGTGTTTTCAAGCATTTTAGGTATATCTGCCCCTTCTTTTTTTATGGCCATAATAATAGCTTATTTTTTTGGAGTGGTATTGCATTCTTACACGGGGCTACAACTTACCGGTAGTTGGTTTGATATTGATGAAGTAACAGGCGAAAAATACCTTACCCTTAAAAATTTAATTTTACCCGCCTTTACATTAGGCATAAGGCCACTGGCAATAATTACCCAACTTACAAGAAGTGCAATGCTGGATGTACTAAGTCAGGATTATATTAGAACCGCTTATGCCAAAGGACTTACAAGGCAAACCATTATTATACGGCATGCGTTACGAAACGCCTTAAACCCGGTAGTAACAGCCATTACCGGCTGGTTTGCCGAATTGTTGGCAGGTGCATTTTTTGTGGAATATATTTTTGGGTGGAAAGGGATTGGCAAAATAACGGTAGATGCGTTGGGCAAATTAGATTATCCCGTTGTGATGGGGGCGGTTTTGGTAAGCGCCTGTTTTTTTATTGTTATCAATTTGCTGGCAGATTAT
>JBBQTZ010000377.1:0-2808 GCA_038234405.1 Chitinophagales bacterium | reverse complement strand
TAAAAAAAACAGGATAACCTTTTGCATATAAATATTGTTTGGTATCTTATAAATTAAACACAAAATAATGCATAAAATTTTAGTTGCTATAACTGGCGCAAGTGGCTCAATCTATTCAAAAGTACTATTAGATAAACTATCTACAATACAAAACCAGTGGGAAGAACTATCTGTAGTGCTTACTACCAATGCAAAAGAGGTGTGGAAAACTGAGTTAGGTAATGATGAATACGGCAATTATCCGGTAAAGTTCTATACACAACAGGATTTTAATGCGCCGTTTGCCTCTGGCTCTGGTAAATATAATACAATGATTATTGTACCCTGTAGTATGGGTACCTTGGGCAGAATAGCCACAGGTATCAGCAATGATTTAATTTCAAGGGCTGCAGATGTTATTTTAAAAGAACGTAGAAAACTAATTTGTGTGGTGAGGGATACTCCTTACAACCTGATACATATTAGGAATATGGAAACAGTAACCCTGGCTGGTGGAATTATTTGCCCTGCAACACCTTCATTTTATAGCAGGCCATCTACTATTGAAGAGGTTGCAGCTACTGTGGTAGATAGAGTAATTGATTTAGCAGGTTTACAAATAGATAGTTACAGATGGGGAAAATAGTATTTATTATTTTATTATTCCAGTTTTACCATATCTCCTCTGCATAATTTTATCTCTGTTTCTATCTGCTTTGTTTATTACACTGTCAAGAATAATACGCATCATATCGGGGCGTTCATTATAAAATTCATAGCTCTTATAATATTGCTCTCTATTTACACCATGGAGCGAAAAAATTTTTTGTTGTAACAGAGCATTTTTTTTAGCACTCATTTTTTGTGAATCTGGCGGTACAATTAACTGAGCGTAAGCTTCTAACTGAATTATATCCCACAATACAGTTTCCATTTTTGCAGGTTCAAGTATGGGAACCTTTTTTGTACACGCATTTAAAAAGTATAAACAAATAAATAATAAAATTAAATATTTCATCATTTTAATTCACTTTTATATCTGTCTCTATTTGCTAAATCCATTTTCTGTAAAATTTCTGATGCCCTTGTTTTATCCTGGGGTTGTGATTTGGAGAAAATTTTAATCAATTCGGTTGCCTTTCCCTGGAAAAAAAATTGATTGATCATTGTATTAGGATTATCATTATTAAAAGTATTTAAAAGGTTTAATACATTTAACATTTCACCTCTTGCAATATTTTCGTCTGCATACATTTTATCAAAACTTAATCTGTAATAATTGTAATAAATATCATTAATAATTGAGTAGCGACTATTTAGCATATTTTCAACTAACCAATATCGGTTTCTAATACCATCAAAAGCTTTCCATCCGCTTATGCCCCTTGCTTCGGGTGCATTATTAATAACATTTTGGGCTTTTTGAAAATAAGAGGCACCACCTTTAAGCGAATAAGAATTATAATCGAATGCAAGTATCAAATAGGCATAATATGCAAAAACTGCGGTTAAATTTGAAGCTTGTGGATCACTACCCGTTACCCTGTTATCATTAAATTCTAATTGTTGAAATTCTATATATTTAAAACTAATGTCTTGATCCTGGTAATTTACTAACGGAGATACGTAAGTTGAGTTTAAAATAGGCCTTGCCGCCTGAATTGTAAGATTAGCAGTGTAAACATTAGCCTCTTCTGTAGGTTGAAGATTCAATAAAAAATTACAATCAATCTTTTCAACTGCCAAAAAATTGTCACTAGTCCATTTTCGATTGTTTAAAAAACTGTTGAGTGCATTTTGAAGCGTTTGAAAAGTATTTCTATTTACTGTGTTGCCCACCCTGGTGCTGTTTACGGTTACCCTCGCATTTAATTCTTGTGCAGTAGTTACAAAGGCACTAAAAGTAAATAAACCTGTAAATAGAAGGTATAATATTTTCATAACTAATAATTGATAATTGTATTTACAATATCCATAGCAACGGCTGTTTTTAATTTCGTATCAAACTGATATTCATTCCCCTTTTTATCAAAAATAGTAACTTTATTTGTGTCGGTTCCAAAACCTGCACCTTTATCGTTTAATGAATTTAAAATTATTAAATCTGCATTCTTGTCAGATAATTTCTTTAGCGCAAATTCTTTCTCGTTATTTGTTTCTAAAGCAAAACCTACAAGTACCTGACCTGCTTTTTTTATTGTACCGAGATGCTTTAATATATCTTTTGTTTTCTTTAAATCTATAGAGAATACATCGTCAGATTTTTTTATTTTTTGTAATGCCGTTGCAACTGGCGTGTAATCAGCAACCGCTGCACTCATAACAGCAATATCCATATCCGGGAATAATGAAATGCAGGAGTTGTACATATCCTCTGCAGATTTCACTCTTATTACTGTGTAGTCATTGGATACATGTTCAAGCGATGGGCCAAGTACTACAGTAACTTTAGCCCCTTTATTAACGAGTTCATTTGCTATCGCTAACCCCATTTTACCAGAAGAATAGTTACCTATAAACCTCACAGGATCAATAGCTTCGTACGTGGGGCCGGCTGAAACCAACACCTTTTTACCCTGTAAGGGCTTATCAATAGACAAAAAATTATTTATCCAGGAAAAAATATTTTCAGGCTCAGCCATTCTACCTTCTCCAATAAGTCCACTTGCAAGTTCGCCATTTCCTACAGGAATAACTGAATTGCCATATTTTTTAATTACCTCTATATTTTGCCTTATTGAAGGATGGTGCCACATATCTTCATCCATAGCCGGTGCTACTACAACCGGACAGGTGGATGAAAGATAAACTGCAGTAAGCAAATTATCA
>JBBQTZ010000376.1:0-2811 GCA_038234405.1 Chitinophagales bacterium | reverse complement strand
AGGTGGGTATGGCAGGGAGCTGATGCAAAAAGCGGTTATTAAAACAATTGAGCAGTTTGCCGACCCAATAATTATCATCAGTGCACAGCTTTATTTGCAAAAATTTTATGAGTCTATCGGTTTTGTAAAAGATAGCGATACTTACTTGGAAGATGATATACCCCATATCAGGATGCAGTTTGGTGAGTAGATTTTACTAAGATTTACAATATTTCATTTATTTACCCGTTTTAAATTTTAACAGATGGTAATACTGTTCGCACAAAACAGCTTTACCAGGTATGATACCGTAAATCCAAATAATCCACCTAATGAAAAATTTTACTTTCTCACTATTGCGTAAGCTGCTGACCATTTCACTGTTTTTGATGCTGTATTCGCATGGTACCACAGCCCAACATATTGTTTTAGGAAACGAAAAATTACAAATAGAAGCCGGCGTAAACTTTGGCCCAACCTTTTTTTTGGGCGATTTGGGCGGTAAAGTTGGTAAAGGAACCACGTTTATTAAAGACCTGAATTTTCAATTAACCAAATTAATGAAAGGTGCTTTTATAAGTGTTTATCCCTCCAATTGGTGGGGAGTAAGGGTTGCTGGTCAATATACTTATATAGAAGGTATCGATAAAATTATTAGCACCTACGGTGTGGATGAACTATGGAGAAAGCAACGAAATATCGACTTTAAAAGCAACATGTGGGAGTTATATGCAGCGGTAGAATTTTTCCCTGTTGAGTTTCTTAAAAGAAATGACGGAGAATATAATCCACGGTTTAGGCCGTATTTTTTTGGTGGGGTAGGGGCATTTCATTTTAATCCAAAAGGTTCACTTACAGATGAAAATGGCAATGTAACCTGGCATGAGCTAAAGCCCCTAAGTACTGAGGGACAAGGCTTTGCAGAGTATCCAAATAAAAAACCCTACAATCTTACACAATTGAATGTACCCTTTGGGATGGGATTTAAATACGTGGTAACAGAAAAAGTAAATATTGGGCTCGAGCTGCTTTATAGAAAAACCTTTACAGATTATATGGACGATGTAAGTACCACCTATATAGACCCCAACTATTTTGATGTTTATCTTTCTGCTGCAGATGCACTTATTGCAAAACAAATAAGTGATAAAACCTTCGGTATTGTAACACCGGGTGTAAGCAGGTACGATCCTGGCGTACAAAGAGGTAACCCGAATAATAAAGATGCATATTTTTCGTTTGTGTTTAAGGTAGGCGTAAATTTTGGAGGCGGAGCATACCGAAACGCTTATGATAAATCATCTGCAGGCCGGGTAAAATGCCCTGCAAGATTTTAAGCGTGTAAAATTTTAAAAATCACTTGATATGAAAAACAGCTTGCTTACTAAACCATTGTTCTTTAAAGCGTTTGTTCTGGTTGCCTGCTTTATGCTGGTATTGTTTTACAATAAATCTAAGGCACAAAATGTAACAGTATTGGTTGCAGATAAAATTGCAACTGCAACTTTAAAGTAGTTTATGCTATTTGAAAGTAAAAATGGCAATGAGAAATCTTATAATATTTACCGGTTATTGGCTGTAAGATATATATAGTTCAAGGCGAAAAGCTCAAATTAAATTACTTAATTATTTTTAACTAATTAAAAATATCAAATCGTTATTTCTTTAAGTGCTGCTATTAAAAATAGTAGCTTTTCTGATATTTGAAACAAATATAAATGGCAGAGTGATGTAAGTGAATTTATCTCTAACTACAGGTGATTATTTCGCTTGTAGCCCCTGAAACCACCAATTCGATTCTTTATTTTCACTCTGTCATTTTTATTCACTCTGCCATTATAAAAATAGCCCACCACTAATCTTTACTTTTATTATTGCTTTTAAAGAACGTTTAATGAGATATTCGTTGCCTTTCTATTTGTATGTACCCCCGTCTAATGACTGTTCGAGTTGGCTTGATTTTGTATCTTTTTCATCAACCTATCCCGAAAAAAATCGGAAGAAAAAGAATCAGCGTCCACAAAAAATAATAGCCCGCTTCTACAAAATGCTTAGGTAACAGACATTGAATTTGTATTGTTAAATAAAATATTATCTGTTAGCCGTGGTTTCGTAAATTTCACATTAGGGTTACTTGTAACGATGTTTTTTGCGGCCTCGAATATAAAGTGCCAGAGATTTTCAGCAAAAGCCGTAAAGCAATCAAGCCTGCCCGGCCTGAACCATTCGGACGGATCTGCCCGGCCTGCGCCATTCGGACGGGGCTGTTTGAGCCGGGCACAAACTTTACATTATTACGCTACTTACGGCGAGTTCCTTAATTGTAGGCTTAAGTTGAAAATATCGCCTGTCCTGAAAGTCGGGAGCCATTTTATTTGTACCCCCCGTCCGACTTGCGTTAGCCGGGCGGGCTTGGTTTTTTGTTTCTTTTTTTATCAACCTGTCCCGAAAAAATCGGGAGGAAAAAAGAAAACAGCGTCCACAAAATTCATAGCCCGTTTATACAAATTGCCTAGGTAAACGACCTTACATTATTATTGCTAAATAAATATTAATAGTTCAAAACTTCAAAACTGAAATGCACCTTTAGGCACATAAAATAGATAGTATCCAGGCTACCCTTAACAAAAGCCCATTCTCATTAATCTTACATTTTTATCGCAACTATGCAAAAACTTGTGACAGCAAAATTTTGTATGCATACAAATTATTAATCAATGGCCCTGCAAATTCTCTTAGTTAAATTCTTTTAGTTAAATTCTCATAGTTAAATTCTCTTAGTTAAATTCTGCTTGTAAAAACTGCCCTGTAAAGCTCCCTTTTACCTTCACC
>JBBQTZ010000375.1:0-2819 GCA_038234405.1 Chitinophagales bacterium | reverse complement strand
ATTGAAATTTAATTTTTTTGAAGGAATTTAAAATACAGCACTTGGATTTACCAATACAACATAAATCATTTTAACCATACTAAATACTACTGTAACCACTACAACAGTAGTATTTTTATTAAAACAATACCCGGTAGCATTGGTGATAAAATTGGTTATACAAGTGAGAATAAAAAAAATGATATTTGATCAAATTACCACTAACATCCACCTAAAAAAAATTATGATTGTATTTACCCACTTCAAAAAAGGATATGGTCTCCTTCATCAAACTTTTAGTGAATTTATAGATGATAATGTTTTAAAATTAAGTGCCGCTTTATCGTACTATACTATCTTTTCTATAGCTCCCATGCTTTTTTTAGTTATCTCGTTTGCCGGTGCATTTTACGGGCAAGAGGCAGTACAGGGAAGGCTTTACGGTCAATTACAACAATTGGTTGGCAGCAATGCCGCTATTCAGATACAGGAAATGATAGCCAATACTCATTTAAAAAATGAAAGCACAGCAGGTGCCATCACAGGCGGCATTATTCTTTTGTTTGGGGCAACAGGAGTTTTTACTGAAATTCAGGATAGTATCAATTATATATGGAGCATAAAAGCCAAACCCAAAAAGGGATGGATAAAATTTTTTATCAATCGCATCATTTCCTTCTCCTTAATTGTAAGTTTAGGTTTTTTAATGCTGGTATCCTTAGTAATAAGTGCTGGTATGGATGCTTTGAATGCCAGTTTGCTTACTATATTTTCTGAAGGAACGTATTATTTTATGTATAGTTTTAACATTGTGCTGATGTTTTGCATTACAAGCTTTTTCTTTACCATTATTTACAAAGTATTACCCGATGCAACTATTTATTGGAAAGATGCAATGAAAGGTGCAATGTTTACAACAGTGTTATTTTTAATTGGTAAATTCTCTATAGGTTATTTTATAGGTAATAGTAGAACAAGTGCCGCATTTGGCGCTGCAGCCTCTTTAATAATTTTATTATTATGGGTATATTATACATCTGTTATACTTTATTTTGGCGCAGAATTTACCAAGGTTTATGCCTTACAAAAAGGAAAGGGAATTAAACCTCACAGTAACGCAGTATATATTTTAAAAGAAGAGAAAAAAGAAATGCCTCCATTTACCATTCAGCCTGAAAAAGTTGTGGAAAATACTTCAGGTGAAAAAACGTAACACTTAGTTTTTACCATAATTTGCAGTTCTATTTAATTTGAAGAGCTTAAAAAAGCTATTTTTTAAATTATATAACTACTAATATTATGGTTTTTCTGTAAACTTAATGGAAATATCATTCAACATGGTTGACGATATTTATTTTAGAACCGTATTGGTCAGCATTAAGTCAAAAAAACTAAGTACTCAAAATCACTTATTCCACTAAAATAAACCGAAGAACAAATTTTATTTTAAAATCACCAGCATGAAAAAAATTGCATTAACAGGATGCCTTTTAATATTTTTTGTTTTGCAACTTTGTGCCCAAAGCAAAAAAGTTAACCAGCAATTACTCCGGCATATCGTTATGTTTAGTTTTAAACAAGGCAGTACAGATGAACAGGTAAAAGCAGTTACAGATGCTTTTGCAGCCTTACCAAAAAAAATTAAACAGATTAAAACCTTTGAGTGGGGCGTAAACAATAGCCCGGAAAGTCTGAACGAAGGTTTTACCCATTGCTTTTTTGTAACTTTTACTTCCGAAAAAGATAGGGCTATTTATCTTCCCCATCCAGATCATGTTGCTTTTGGCAATATTCTTAAACCAATACTTGATAAAGTACTTGTAATAGATTATTGGACAAAAAAATAAAGTTTTTAAAAACTTCCAAATAGTAAACAACTACTTTTTACCTTTTATATCAGTTGAATGATTTTTTATTTTAGATCAATTTGAACAGGCTGCTGCCAATTAAGTAAAGCTATAAGGCAGTGCACGCTGATTGATTTTATGTTTTTATTCACCATTTTACAGTCGGTAATTTTTTAAGCCACCTTCTTCCTATACTTCTCGCTTCAACCCAAAACCAAAACTAATGAGAAAAAATACACTAGTTAAGGTGTTTTTTGCAATGTTTGTACTAACCTTACAAGCAACTGCACAAACCACCTATCCCATCAATGATGTAGCCAATACCAGGGAAGGCTGCTACGCCTTCATCAATGCCACTATAGTTAAAGATGCACAAACGACCTTGCAAAATGCATCTATGATTATCCGCAAAGGAAAAATTGAAAGTATAGGGGCAGGGCTTGCAATCCCTGCAAATGCGGTTCTTGTAAATTGTAAAGGAGCCTATATTTATCCCTCCTTTATAGATATGTATGCTGATTATGGCACTGCACCTGCAAGAGCAGAGGGAGGCGGATTTGGCCGTTCATCGCAAATGCTATCCAACACAAAAGGCGCTTATGGGTGGAACCAGGCTATCAAATCTGAATTTGATATGTCCGCTTCCTTTGTTGTAAACGATACAAAAGCCAAAGACCTCAGGGGTATTGGAATTGGCACCGTTCTTACCCACCAAATGGATGGCATATCAAGAGGTACAGGAGCGGTGGTTACTTTAGCCAACGAAAGGGAAAACAAAGTGATTCTGAAAGAAAAAGCATCAGCCAATTACTCTTTTGATAAAGGTAGCAGCACACAAGATTACCCAACTTCGCTGATGGGTGCCATTGCATTACTTCGTCAAAATTATTTGGATGCTCAATGGTATAAAACAAAACCTGCGGAAGAAGGTGTTAATCTATCATTACAAGCATTCAACAATAACCAAACCTTACCGCAAATATTTGAAAGCAA
>JBBQTZ010000374.1:0-2834 GCA_038234405.1 Chitinophagales bacterium | reverse complement strand
AATATGACAACCTCCAGGGAAGATAGGAATACAAATATTTCCAGTGAAGAAAGAGTATTGCGGGCATTTAAAATTGACAGAACAAGTATTACCAACAATCAGAAAGACAAATTTAAATTCACTATTAATGACGGTAAAAATTCTGCCGAGGTATTTGCTTTGGAAAGAAAAGTGTCTGAAGAAACAAGGATAACCACCAATAATCGTTGGCTGAGTGAGCTGAGTGACCCAAAAAATTTCCAATATTCATTTTCAGCGGTAATTTTATTGCACTCAATAAGCCAGCCATCTACCTGGAACCTATCCCTTTACAGCAGTTTTGAAAATAAAGCGGGTAAGAACAGGTTTGACATGACTGATACAAATGGTATAAACGAAGGCGGCATTCTTACCAGCGAAAAGGATACCATCATTATAAAAAGTATCAATAGTCAAAATTTGGTCAGTGATAAAGGTGAAGCAAGAAATCTTCCTTTTAAGATGCCCACTGGATATGAACTAACGGTTGATGATAACATGATAGCTGTAATCGATTTTTGGGGCAAAGTTATCTGGATGAATAGTAAGTTAGATGAAGACAAAAAGATAGCAATTGCTGCTGCTTCATCCGCTATTTTGTTAAGAAGAATTCATAATAAAATTGCATTGGTTTAATGGAATCCTTTTTATTCCCGACAAGATCCTGCTTACGAAGTTTTTTGTCGTACAGCGAGGCTGCGATACATCATTTAAATTAAATTTAGTTGAGTTACATTCTTACAAAAAGTAAAGATCAATCAACCCCAACGTATGGGTGTTTACATATGCCTGTACGGGGGACTTTACAGAAAAAAAAAGTTGTTATGGAAATACTGGTATTCAAAACAAGCCTGTCAACTGTTCACTGTATTCAGGATATTGAACCATCGCTGGATGTACATCCGGATATATACCAATGGAATGTAGATTTGAATGACGATGATAATATTTTGAGGATTATGGCCAACAATATGGCCGGGGAAGAAGTGGAAAATATGTTACTCAGTGCCGGCTATTATTGCGAGGAAATAAAATAAAATAGTTCGTTGCCCGAATATAGAGGGCATTTAAATAGGAAGGTTTGTCCAAGACTTCCACATTTTTTCATTGTTTAGGTATTAACCCAGATTGCAGCTAAGAATCGCTAAATTCAGCAGTAGCCTGCGTTTCAATTTTTTTGAGTGGCGGTTTGTGTACTACAAATTTAAGTTGCTTAAAAGGTTTCGATTTTTGTTGTTTTAGGGCATTGTGGATTTTTCGGAGGTCGTCGGTTGGTTCGGTGCATCGCTTAATTTGTATGATTTTATCGTAACTGTTTTGTGCTGTTGTCAGTACTGATTTTTGTGTGGATGCCTTTCTTTTTATTTCCTTCCAATCATCTTTAATACCCGATTGTTTTAGCTGATACCGGATGGTGTTTACAAGCCAATAGGCCAATAATCCTAAATGCAAGTGCGCCATGGTTGCGTCATCGTTTTTATGATAAATGGGGCGTAGGTCTAAATCTGTTTTTAATATTCTAAAGGTAGATTCTATCTCCCTTATGGTATTGTAAATCATCCATTCTAATGCTTCATCTGTATGTTCTAAATTTGTTCTTAAAAAATAGACACCCAATTTTTTATTAGCTTCTTCAGCTTTTGCCATATCCTTTTGCCAGTAAATATTTTTTACTGTTTGGGTAGCAGTGTCAATATCAAGGGTGATATTATACAGATGATGGATGGACGGATATTTTTGTTTGGCCCTGCCAATTCTTTGTTGCACTTTATCTATTTTTTTAGTCCCTCTTGGTTTAAACAAACCTTTTTTTATGAGTTCAAGCTGCCCTTCATATCCCTGCTCCAACCTGTTTTTAATACCTTGCTCTTTCATCCCTTTTGCCGGGCTTTCTACCTTCAAAAAACTATCTGTATATTTTTCACTTTTCACCAATGACAACCTTATTATTTTTTTAGATTTTGTAAGCAGATACGTTTCTTTTCCTTGCTGCACTGGCTGGTAGTCTTTTATTTTTGACCTGCTCACCACCACATATTTGTATCCCTCCCGGGTTAAAGTATCCAGATTTTTTTCGGTAGCTATGCCTGCATCCATTACCACTATTGGTTTTGCGGCTGTACTGATATTGCAGCCTAATTTTTCAATGAGTGTTTTAATTTCTGATGTATCGGCATAGTTCCCTTCATGAATAGCCGAATATTTGATAAACCCTTCTATGTTGATGATCATTGCCAGTACAACCAATTTGGCATCACTGCGCTTTTCTTTGCTGCGTCCGTATTTAGCTAATTTGCTATTTCGTTTACTGCCTTCAAAATAGGTATTGGTAAGGTCGTAGAGTATTATTCTGTCTTGTAAATCAAACAGATCATTGGTGGTGGTTGACAGATAATTTTCAATAATTGTTTTGTGTTGATATAAATCTAATGCACTCTGATAAAGCTTGTCTTTGTTGATTTTGTTTACATCATAGCCAGTAATATCGCAGATTGCCGAGTTCTCTTTTATCCATTTGCTGGTTGCCAGTTCGGAGCCTGGGTATACAGCCCTGCTTATCACTTGTGTCATTGCCAGCTGTACCTCTTCTTTACTCCAGCCAAGGCTACTAAATAGCTCTGTAAGTTTTAGCTGATTCCAGGTATTGGCACATATCCATTCGGTGCCTATCTCCCTGGCTTCTTTATGTTTTATGGTGTCAGCTTTTACCAGCCTGTGTTTTTCTTCCATCGTTTTACGATCGATGGTTTTGGTTGCAATCATCTCATTCCAAAAACGATTTACCCATTCTGCTACCTGATCATCTGCTTCTTCAA
>JBBQTZ010000373.1:0-2841 GCA_038234405.1 Chitinophagales bacterium | reverse complement strand
CTTTGTCCTTAGGATTAAAGTATACTGCTGCCTCACTGCATACTTCAGGCATTGATGAAGCATCAGATACAATTACCGGGCAGCCTGATGCCATTGCCTCCAATAATGGTATTCCAAAACCCTCATATAATCTCGGAAATACCAGTGCAAATGCTTCCCTGTAAAGTGACGGCATCAGGTTAAGTGGTACGTATCCAGCAAAATAAATACAGTCATCCAGGTGTTTTGCCGTAACATAGCGCTTTAAAATATTTAAATAGGTTGTTTTACCACCGGCAATTAATAATGGATGTTGCTGTTTAAAACTTTTATCCATAGATGCATAAGCATCAATCAGCAGTTCAAAATTTTTATGCGGATAAGTTGGCCCAACAGCAAGCAGGTAATTCCGCAAACCATACGCTTTTTCAATTTCAAATTTATTTTCGTCTAACGGGTAATACATTTCAAGATCATAGCCGTTGTGAATCACTTTTATTTTATCAACAGGACAATCAAAAAAACGAATGATATCCTTTTTCGTATTTTCTGAAACTGCAATAATATATTTTGCCTTATGTATAAGGGCAGGTAAAAAATATTTAAAATAAAAACGCTGATGTATACTTATGTTATTAAACTTAAGTGAAAGCAAATCATGAATTGTAATTATCTGGTTATCCAGGAAAAAACTTCCATGAGTAGTAGGGCTTATAAGCAAATCAAATTTTCGTGCCACCAGGGGATAGTAAAATGTATTCCAGGCAAACCTGTAAAATGCAGCCAACTTTCCATAAGTTGACGATTGCAGATAGCGGGAAAGCTTAACAATTTTTACCTGGCTGCTGAGTGAGTTGGTAGTTGGTGTAAATACGGTGATCTGGTTGTTATTTTCTAAATAAATGGACGATAGATTATTAATAAGGTTAAAAGAATAGACGCCAACACCTGTTGGTTTATCATCCAACATTGATCCATTTATTCCTATAGTAATACCTTTCGAGATCATGAATATCTATTAAATAATTTTCTGAAAGAAAACTGTATTGTGTCATAGTGCAATCGCGGTGTTGCCCTTTAAATTGTTGACTTCGTATTTGATTTGACCAAGAATTTAAACCAATGAATTGATTCAAAATAATACACAACAACAAACAGGGGGAGATATTTACAATGGATGTTCGATTTCGAGCGTAAGATCAAATATTAGCTTTACTAAAATGTTACCAAACTGTTACCAATTAATGTTATTTGTAATTGTGGAAAAACAACTTCTAAAATTGACGTAAACAGTCTTCTTTGGGGACAGCATGTGGAAAATTATAACTGTTGATAGGTTAGCGCACAAAAGGGGCGAACCTATTTTTCTAAGATTATCCTCATCGATCTGATAGCGAACAAATATCCCTACAAACACAGATTTGAATGATTTAATTCCAGCCACTACCTGAATATTTCAGTTTTTAAATTTAATAGCAATGTAATTTTTAATTAACACGCTGTTTTAAAAGTTAAGATAGCTTTACCAGTAATAAAAAAGCCATTTTATAACAAACTAAAAAATATTATGAAAGTGAATAACCTTGTCAAGAAATCACTGGTGAGTTTTTCCTTAGCTACCATTTGCGCTGGTAGCGCCAACGCTCAATTTAGTGTAAAAAAAATCGATTCAGCCACAAATAATAAAGCAAAAGTACACCCATCAAATGTGGTAACACAGCTGTTAAATGGAATTAAAACAACTGCTTTCTCAAACACGTTTTTGAAAGAGAAGACTCGTTTTCTGAATAATACCGAAAAAATAACTGCTGCCGAAAAAATGGCAAAACAAATAGCAATATTAGCCAGGGCTATTAAAGCAGATAAATATAAAAAAGGAGCTACTGCTGAAAGCATTGTCAGAAATTCGAATGCCATTACTTCTATGAGTGAGGTTACTTCCATGCTTAAAAATTTAGAAGCCGGTTTGAAGCCGGAATCATTTTCGTCATTGTGGTCACTGCAAAAGAATCAATGGCTCGTTTCTGTTAATAAGTTAAACTAACATACGCTACCCTACCCTCCCACCATTTCAGTTTCTTCTATGAAACAGGCCATTGTTTGGTAATTTCTTTTACCAGGTAATGGCCATTTTAGTTGATAACTTCCCGACTACTTTTTTACATACTTGTACCTCACCCCCCCGTTATTAAAAACTTTATATACGGATACTTCATAATACTGATTCCTGCAAAGTTTTATTAATAGTACAGGCAACAACTTTACTGTTATTTATCTTTCACGGTAGCATTGTTATAAAGAATTCCATTTCTACAAACATTATTGAACACAGCAAAAAGGGCCGGAAATAAATCCGGCCCTTTTTGTAAACTAAAATTATTAGAAAATAAATACTGTAGGAATTGATATTAGTTTAATGCAATTGAAATCCATGAACCATTAGTCCAAACGTCTGTACTGATAACAGCACCACGCTCAGTTGTACCTACGAATGGCAGTCCCAAAGCAGCAAGATCAATACCGCCAGATATAGAAGGCGAAGCGTTTGTATTTTCTAGTGCCGCACCTAAATTAAATGCTGCAAAATCTGCCAATGCACTATTGTTCTTGCTTCCAAGTTCTCCAATGAGACCATTATCAGGTGCTGCTATTGCAGTTCCGTCAACTATAATATTACTCTCATCGTTATCCCAAATAACAGAATTGGTTGTGGCAGTAGTTTGGAAAAGGTTGTTCAGTACGGCCGAAGAGTCATTATCAAGCGGTGGTACCATTCCAAAGAAAGAATGACGCGTAGTAGGCGTAACTCCGAATGCAGTTGGCATTTCCTGAGCAATAATTAAAGAACTTAATAAAACCAGG
>JBBQTZ010000372.1:0-2890 GCA_038234405.1 Chitinophagales bacterium | reverse complement strand
CCAATACAAAAACAAATGCCGTTAATGCCCGGGTTTTAAAAACCTCTTTATTGAGTGCCATAAAAATTAAGATTGTGGATTTTTACCAATGGATACTTCATCGTTTTCAAAAGGATTGGTATTGAAATTGTAGCCCGGTATCAGTACTTCTTCTCCTGGTAAATTGTTGGAATGTTTGCTTATTTTTTCAAATACAAGGAATAAGCCAACTACAACAGCCACACTAGCAAGGCCAATCCACAAAGGAAAATGTTCTTCCATTTTTGACGGATCTATTTTTTCGCCGGGTTTAGATGAAATGTACAATACTGTTAGCGCCAGTGCATTGTTAAAAAAATGCCCAATTATATTTAGCCAGATATTACCTGTACGGTAAAATACCCACCCTAAAATAAAACCCAAAGCAAAACGGCTTAAAAACCCCAGGTACGAACCATGTATGGCACTAAAAATAATTGCGGTAATTACAATAGCAAGTACCGGCATTTTAATCCATCTGCTAAGCAGGTTTTGAATGGCGCCCCTAAACAATATTTCTTCAAATATTGCCGGTAAAAGCGCCACTACCACTATAGAAATAATGTAATCGCTAAAATCAGACATTCTTGCAATGATGGCAATTTGTCTGTTATAAGTATCTTCTGCCTCTTTAAATTGAAGTAAGGTTGCTTTAGACCACGGAAGCATTTCAGTTAGTTGCTGCAAGGTACTTACAGCAGGCAAACTTGCCAGCATAATTAATATAACGAGTAAAATCTGTATAAAAATTGTTTCAATGGCTGGCTTTTTATCTTGCAAATCATTGTTAAAACCCAGGTGGGTAAAAGCTTTTATGTGACAGATTCTTGCATATAAAACAGGAGGCAAAAAAAACAGAAAAATTGTAGAGATTACCTGCGACCATCTGAGGGCTGCCGCATTTTCAGACTTTAAAATAGTGTCCATTAATGCTGCAGGGGTACTTTTTCCAAAAAAATCGAGTTTGCCTAGTAGTGGAATAAAACTTGCAAGGCCACCAACAATTAACCCTCCACCACACAGCGAAAGCAATATGCCTAATTGACCCCAATAACTAAACCTTTTTGTAGCAATATGCGCCATAATGATATATATAAGTGGGTAAATTTACAGCCATTTTGTTTAATGAATAAATAGTTTGGAGTTTGATTTTTTAAACCCGGCTTTTGCAATTGAATGTACGCAACCTGCGGCTGTTTGCCATTGGGTTGTACCTTATAACGGTTTTAAATTGCTTCCCTTTAAACTGTTTTTGAAAAATAAACCTATATTTTTACTGTATGGAATGGATAACACCTTTTGCAATACTTTTATCCCTGCTGCTAATTGGCTTTTTTGCAGGGATACAAATTGCTTTTATATCTGCCAATAAATTATCGATTGAACTTAAAAAAAAGCAAGGCACTTTCAGTGGTAAAATATGGGGAGAATATGCCGATAAACCAGCTCAGTTTATTGGTACTACTTTAATAGGCTTCAATTTTGTACTGGTAATTTATGGATTGCTTTTTAGCAGTTTTATTTTCCCTTTTTGGGAGTTAAACTTCTGGAAACGATTTAACACAGAAAACCCTTATTTGCGCCTTGTGGTAGAAACCATTTTCTCTACTTACATCCTGCTTTTATTCGAATTTGTATTTAAAGCGTTTTTTAGGGCTAAAAACGAATCTATTTTAAGCAGCGGGTTTATATCTTATTTTACCAGTTTCTTTTTTTCCATATTTTCCGGCGTTGCTACCATATTTGTAGAAATAGCAGAATGGATTTTAAAATACCTGTTTAATGTAAAATTAAACAATAAAAAAGATGCTTTTACTAAAATAGATTTAGAGCATTTTATTAGCCAAAGCAAAAATCATGACGAGGACGTTACAACGGAAATAAACAAGGAGCTTTTTGAAAATGCACTCTCTTTGAGTGATACAAAAATAAGGGAATGCCTTATACCCAGAAAAGAGATCGAAAGCGTAAGCATTACTACAGATATTGAAGAGGTAAAAAATAAATTTATTAGCACAAGGCTAAGTAAAATGGTAGTGTACGATGGTGATATTGATAGTATTGTAGGGTATGTACACCAGCTAGATTTATTTAAAAATCCTGCCACTATAAAAGAAGTTTTGCTACCCATATCTGCTGTGCCGGAAAGTATGAGTGCAACAGACCTGATGAACAAGTTTAGTAAAGAAAGAAAAAGCATAGCCTGGGTAATTGATGAATTTGGCGGAACCGCTGGCATTGTAACTATGGAAGATATATTGGAAGAAATATTTGGAGAAATTAAAGATGAGTACGATACAGAAGAATTTGTTGAAAAACAACTAGCTACCAATGAATTTATTTTTAGTGGCAGGTTGGAGCTTGACTATATAACAGAGAAATACAAACTTGAATTTCCAGACAATGAAGAGGCGGAAACACTTAGTGGCTTCATTATTAATCGCCGCGATGAAATACCCAAACAAAAAGCAACTTTTATTATTGGTAATTACCAGTTTGATATTTTAAATGTAAGTGATACAAGGATAGAAACTGTTAAGCTAAAAGTATTGAAATAGCCGTGTTGTTATTTATGTTTTAAAATTTTATTACAAGTTCACATGCTGCCTCGCTGTTACTAAAATAAACTCACGTGCTTTTCCATGTTAGCCGAACTTACTACTTAATTGAACAAAAGAAATTAAAAACGCTTTGACAAATTAAACTCAACTAAATAGTTACCTCTTTCTGAATAGTTACCTCTTTCTGAATAGTTACCTCTTTCTGAATAGTTACCTCTTTCTGAATAGTTACCTCTTTCTGAATAGTTACCTCTTGCTGAATAGTTACCTCTTACTGAATAGTTACCTCTTCCTGAATAGTTACCTCTTAC
>JBBQTZ010000371.1:0-2906 GCA_038234405.1 Chitinophagales bacterium | reverse complement strand
AATAAACAATATAAAATTGAATACCGGGTGCAGATAGATCCGGGAGATGGTTTACCTATTTGGTTGTTAAATTTATTTTCCAGCGATGGGCCTTACGAGTCATTTAAAAATTTAAAAGAAATGGTAAAACAGCCACAATATGCACAGGCGAAATATCCTTTTATTATAGATTAGTACACTGGCATCCATAGTTAAAAAAGACAAAATAGCCCACATTACCTTTGGGGCAGCAAGGCTTCCTAAATAAACAGGCCACCACATGAAGCTTACAATAAAACAAATTACAAAGCTAATACCCGGTTTAATTTTATAAAACAGTATAGACAAACACCAAAGTGATAACATCTGTGGCAAGTATAAACCTTACCAACAGTTGATTTCTTAAAAGTTTGATCAGATAAATTAATGCAGTCCTTAACTGACATAAGTACTACCTAACTGTAAATACCAGCTTTATAATCGAATTTGGATTAAACAAACTCAAGTTTCAGTTGCCATAAGCAATAGTAGGTAAAGCCAGCCTGTAAAATATTTGAAACCAGGTACCACAAGCAGCTATCTCCCTAAAAAAATTTGCTGCTAAAGCTTGGTTTAAGAAGATATATAGAGCCATTTAGACTAGCTTTAAAGGGAATTAATCCTATTAAAAACTAATTTGGTCTAAATTAGTGCAAACTGCCTTGCGTGATGGGTTACATGTTTAAAATGCAACAACACCCATTCCTCAAAATTTAATTCTCCAAATACAGGATGCAACGACGTAATAATTTTTCCTGTACTAAATTGTTCAATAAATAGTGCTATCTGAATTTGCAATCCATTAATAGCCTCTGTTAAAGATGAACAAACTACCGGCAGTGGCTCATCTGGCAACATTGGTGCACTGGTATTTTCCCTAAACTCTTTTTGACTCAATAAAAAAGCTTTGTATTTAGGTAAATCTTCTGTTTGAGTAATAAGCCGAAAATGAAGTTGATTGGTAGATACCTTAAAAAAATTGGATAAATGCTCTACCATTTGCTGTGCATTCATTTTGCCCCATTTTCCAACAGCATCCGCTGGCAATAAACGTAGCGTTTTTATAAACTCCGTTTCTATATAGGCAAGCTTTTGAGTGTCCATCATGTATGGTATATAAAAAAACAAGCCAGTAAGCTTGTTCTTTTTATTATGATTATTTTCAATAAAATTTACATTCTGCTTTCAATTTCAATACTTAGTCTGCTAAAAATTTCATCTACAGAACCCTCACCTTTAACCATTACCACTTTATTAAATTTAGCGTAATAATGAGCTACGGCTGAGGTTTTGCTATGGTATACTGCAATACGTTCTCTAATTACATTTTCGTTGGTGTCATCACTACGGTCGCTTGTTTCGCCCCTTTTTAATAATCTCCTTACTAGTTCTTCTTCTGTTACTTCAAGGGCAAGCATCACTTTAATACCTGTTTTTTTAAGTTCTAATAATTTATCAAGTGCTTCTGCCTGGGCTGCGGTACGTGGAAACCCATCAAATAAAAAACCCTTTGCCATGGGGTTGTCGTCTAATGCAGAACTTATCATACCAATAACCACTTCGTCTGGCACCAATTGGCCTTTATCCATAATTTTTTTTGCTTCTATTCCCAAAGCTGTTTGCTGAGCAATTTCAGAACGCAATAAGTCGCCTGTACTGAGGTGTTTTAAGCCGTATTTAATAATTAGCTTTTCACTTTGCGTACCTTTACCACTGCCCGGAGGGCCAAAGAGTATTAAATTGAACATATTTAGATAGATAACCGTTATGGTGCTAAAGAAACAAATATAAACTTAGCACTTTAATATTCCATTAACATTTTAAAGAAAAAATTGAAAAACATTTCATGTATTGTTATCGTACTTAAAAAATCTATTATAATTTAATCCTTTTTTAAAAATGGAAATACGCTTCTATAAACTTGTTGTTATGCTTTTGGTAGCATCTGGTTGTGCTAGTAACAATTCTAAACAAAAAATCAATACAATGGATTCAGCAAAAAAAAATTCGGTTTATTCCAATACAGACAGCAGTAAAGTAAATATTGCAGATACTGAGTGGAAAAAAATGCTACCGGCAGACGTTTATGAAATTGCCCGGGAAAAAGGTACAGAAAGGGCTTTTACCGGAAAATACAATTTACACAAAGAGGTTGGTACTTACTATTGTGGAGCTTGCGGCAATCCTTTATTTGCCAGCAATGGCAAGTTTGAAAGTAGTTGTGGGTGGCCCAGCTTTTTTGAGCCAATTACAAAAGGCAGTATTATTTATGCGCCAGATAATAAATACGGTATGGAACGTACTGAAGTAATGTGCGGCCGTTGTAAAGCGCACTTAGGCCATGTATTTGATGATGGGCCTCCACCAACCGGGCTCCGTTATTGCATCAACTCCGTAATATTAGATTTTGACAAAGCTAAAGACGCTTCAAAAAAATTTGAAGAAAATAAGTAATCAGTTCAAATCTGTATTTTTCCACTCCGCCTTTTTCATTTTTTTATCTGCCTGTTTTTAATGACATTGGGCACAAATAAAACTTTTCTATGAACAAAACACTATTGGCATTTTGTTGCTTATTATCTATTTGCGTAACGGCACAAAAAATTTCACTAGACAGATTTAAAAATTTAAAGGCAAGAAGTATAGGACCCGCAGGTATGAGCGGCCGTGTAACTTCTGTTGATGCCGTGGTAAGCAATCCTGATATTATTTACCTGGGTACAGCCTCTGGCGGTATTTGGAAAACAGAAAATGCAGGAAATAGCTGGGCACCCATTTTTGATGAGCAGCCTACATTAAACATTGGCGTGGTAGCCATTCAACAAAGCAATCCATCTGTGGTTTGGGCAGGCACGGGAGAGGGTAATCCCCGTAATTCTCTCAATATT
>JBBQTZ010000370.1:0-2908 GCA_038234405.1 Chitinophagales bacterium | reverse complement strand
ATCCTTGTCATCCATGGTAATGGATAATTGCAAAGCCTGAATAGCGGCAGCACTATCTATTAATTCTTCCTGTGTAAGTAGTGCAGCGTTTTTCTGTATAAATTTTTCGGTAGTTTCTAAAAGCAAACCGCCTTCTGTTCTTGCCTCTACCAATGCTCTTGTTGCTATATCTTCTTTAGCATTTGTAATAGAATCCATCAGCATTTTTTCAAGCGCTTCATCTGTTAAACCTAATTGAGATTTTACCTCAATGGCCTGCTCTGCCCCACTCCGCAATTCCTTCGCCTTTACAACTAAAATTCCATCAGCATTAATTAAAAAAGCTACTTCTACTTTAGGCAAACCGGCAGGCATTGCAGGAATGCCCGTTAAGTTAAATTCTGCTAGTTTACGATTATCTTTCACCATATCTCTTTCGCCCTGGTACACGCCGATTTTAATACCACTTTGTGCATCTTTATGGGTGGTATATTGCCGGGCTACCTTGCTGGGTATTTTTGAATTTCTAGGTATCAGCACATCCATCAATCCGCCCATAGTTTCTATGCCGAGCGATAAGGGCGTTACATCTAACAGCAACATTTCTTTATTATTGCCGGCTAATATATCTGCCTGAATAGCAGCTCCCAATGCAACTACCTCATCTGGATTTACCGTATCATTTACAGGCTTTCCAAAAAAATGCCCAATACTTTCTTTAACCAATGGCACCCTTGTACTGCCACCTACCATCACCACAACATCAATGGCAGCTTTTTTCAGTTCCGCATCTTTTAAAGCATTGGTACAGCAGGTAATGGTTTTATCAACCAACGGTTGAATAATTGTATTGAAAATTTCCTTTGTAATAGATACCACATTTTCTTCTACAATACCACTAAAATGGGCATGAGTTGAAAGATGAATTTTAGCTTCTTCTGCCTTTAAGCGAATAGCTTGTGCAAAGCCTTTATCCGTTTGGTAAACATCTTTACTAATATCCAATTGGGTCATCCAATAGTCGGCTATTGCCTTGTCAATATCATCGCCCCCAAGGTAGGTATCGCCATTGGTGGAGAGCACCTCAAATACACCATCTGCTATGCGTAAAATAGAAATATCGAAAGTACCACCGCCCAAATCATACACTGCAATTGTTTTTTCTTCTCCCTTATTTAAGCCAAGTCCATAAGCAAGACTAGCTGCGGTAGGCTCGTTTACAATTCTTAGTACATCTAACCCAGCTAACTTACCGGCATCCCGGGTAGCCTGTCGCTGTGCATCATTAAAATAGGCCGGCACTGTAATAACGGCTTTATTTACCGGTGTTTTTAAAATATGCTCTGCCCTTGTTTTTAGCTCCTTTAATATAAAAGAAGACAAATCAACAGGAGAATAAAACTTATTGCCTACCTGTACTTTTACATGGGCTTCTGTATTATCATCTATCACTTTGTACGAAAAAAAGGACGCATTTTCTTTAATATCGTTGTAAGATTTGCCCATCAACCGCTTGGCAGAAAAGATGGTATTTTGAGGCTCTGTAATCAACTTCTTTTTTGCTTCCTCACCTACCGTAATATTTCCCTGCTCATCAAAATGTATGATAGATGGCACCAAAGAAGAAGTATTGTGCTCTTTTAAAGCCAACGGACTATTGGTTTCCGGATGAATGATGGCCACCAAACTATTGGTAGTACCTAAATCGATCCCAACAATTATTTCATCCTTTTGTAAACTGCCTGTTGCTATATTAATTGCTATTTTAGCCATAAAAATTACGCTGATTAAAATTATCTTTACAATGAATGTGCAAAAGTAAGGATATAAAAAAGGCTGTTGTTTTCAAAACCAATCAATCATTTGCTTAAATGGGAAAATATTGAACAGATTAACAACCTGCTGCTAATAAAACTGCAAAAAAAGAAATGTTAGCATTACTTTTTTTGTCAAGTGTTTGCAGTTTAAATCGTAAGCCGGGTTTTAAATACAATACAGAATAGTGTTTCAGGATATTTTTTGGCCGGAGAAATAGTGAACCATTTTGATGAGAAAAAATAACCTTAAAAGGTAACGATTTAGCAGTATAAAGGTTTAATTGACGCTTAGTAGAAATGTAAAATGAGCATACAGTTGGCATATTTAAATTTTGATTTGCCATGCTTTTCAGCACTGTAGTCCAAACATTATAGTGTAAATTTGAGAATCAAAATTTTAATTTATGGATACAGTTGTAATAAACAAAGACCCGGAAATTTTAGGTGGAACACCTGTTTTTTTTGGCACAAGGGTTCCAATAAAAAATCTTTTCGACTATTTAGCAACTGGTGACACAATCGATATTTTTCTTGACGACTTTGAAGGTGTAAGCAGAAATCAAGTTATAAGAGTTCTTAATTATAAGAGTTCTTAATTATAAGAGTTCTTAAAATATCGCAGAAGCTAATTGAAACATCATCAAATATGATCAATGAAAATAATACTTGACGAATGCGTAACCAAACACCTAAAAAAGCATTTAGAAGAAATGGAAGTTTTTACTGTTAGAGATTTAGGGATGAGTGGAATTAAACCGGGCTTTTGCAACTATAAATGTTATTTACAAACTGCCAACCATTAGTTTTCTTCACCTACTTTTGTAATTAAACATTTTAAACCGATTGCAATGAATTTTCAGTTATCAGAAGAGCACCTTATGATTCAACAGGCAGCCCGTGATTTTGCCATCAACGAATGCCTGCCCGGAGTAATAGAAAGAGACGAATTACAAAAATTCCCCAAAGAACAAATTGAGAAATTAGCTGAGCTTGGTTTTATGGGCATGATGGTAAAGCCTGAATATGGTGGCGGCGGTATGGATACCATCAGCTATGTATTGGCCATGGAAGAAATAAGCAAGGTAGATGCAAGTGTGAGCGTTTGCATGAGT
>JBBQTZ010000369.1:0-2908 GCA_038234405.1 Chitinophagales bacterium | reverse complement strand
GGAGTTTTATCCATGTCTTTTACATGAAACAATTCAAAGCGATCGGGATAATTTTTTAATAAGCGAATAGGATCTCCACCTCCCTTGGTTACCCAATATAAATCGAGCAGCATCGCTACTTTGGCGGGATCTGTTTCTTTTAATAATACTTCAAATCCCCACTCATAGCCATCTACCGGAACAAATTCTTTATCATGATTGTGCATAGCCAGGCGAAGGCCATTTTTATTACACAACTCACCGAGGTTGTTCAGATCTTCAGCAGCTTTTTTAAAGTCATCCAGTTTTTTATTTTCCCCGGAATCCATCCAGGGCCAATAACAAACCAAATATTTTTTTTCAAAGAAATTAGCTTCTTCAATCATCTTATTCAGTACTCCGTCTTTTTTCATTTCTGCCATAGAACTACCCCCGGCTAATGGCTTAAGTTCCACTTCTTTTAAAAACTGTTTAAAAGACGCTGCACTTTTTCCATAGTAATTACCAAATTCTAAATGCGTATAACCCATTGCAGCTACATTTCGCAAAGTACCTTCCCAATCGGCTTTCAACTCTTTTTGTAAAACACCTACAATCAACCCTACTTCTTTCAACCGCCTGCTTCCATCTTCGGCTTGCAGCAGGTTATTGCCAGCAAGTAAGCCAATACTTCCAAGCACCGTCTGCTGAACAAAGGCTCTCCGTGATATTTTAGATTTCATGTTCTACTGGCTAATTGTTGTATAAAATGTGATATAAATGAGAACTTTTGTTCTTCTTATCTTATCTTTTTTTTTGCTTTATTCTATTTACAAAACGAAGTTATTCTTTCCTCCTTTTAGTAAAAGCGTTTTTCCCTGCCAGATAAATTTTCCTGTTATGCCCTGGAGTAATTCAATAGCTGTTTGCCATTTGCCTGCATCACCTTTTTTGTTCAACACTTGTATCGTTCTGTTAGGATGCAGCATGCTGCTTTCGCAATAAGTAAGTGCACCCAAATACGGCTTAATAACCACTGTTGAAAAACCAGGACTTGCCGGTATTATACCTGCAACCGTTGCCAGCAAATCCTAAAAAGGGCTGGCAATCGCTGCGGCTGGATTGGCTTATTCTTAAATAAAAAAGTTTTTCTAAAATGGTACACGCTATATTGCTGCAGGTTTTTTACAAGCGGCAATATCCAGAAACTGTTACGTTCATTTGCAGCCAAACCCATTATTAAATTTTGTGCAATGGATACTTTGCAATATAGCAGGCTCCCTGATAAAAGTATGCCGGAGAATAATGTATTTCTTTTTGTCGGCAGCATAATTGATTTTATTTGCAATTTTTTTTTCAATCCGAGTTGTGTATCCGACAATATTATTTTTGCATTTACAAAAAAATACAGTGCATCATATTTTTTATGCCGCTTGCATCACTATTGCCAGGCATATAACTGGGTATTTTTATTATGCCTGTAAAACGGTAACGTTCTAAAAACGAGAGGAAGCAGCAAGCTTATACTTTTATTCTTACTATAGAAAAATTATTATTCAATGTAGGTTTTCAATTATAGTATTGACAATGCCAATCAGTTTCCCTGCACCTTCTTCGTCATAGCCTTTTTCCTGGTACAATATTTTTCCCGACGCATCAATAATTATTATCTGCGGATAGCCTTGTGTAAAATCATCCGGCAGTCCAAATTGCTTTTTTACAGCCTGGTTGTGTTTTAATTGAGCGGCTGTTAATGGTGGCTTACTTGGAAAGTCTACATCCAAAAAAATAAGTTTGGTGGCGGCGAAATCAATAAAATTGCTATCACTGAATACGTCCCGCTGCATTTTTATACAGGGTGGACACCAGTCGGAACCATGGAAGAATAGCAGTACCGCTTTATTTTCTTTTGCGGCAGCAGCAATGGCTGTTGTATAATTTGTAAGCCAATTAAGAGATGATTGCCGGGAAAAACTGCTGTTAACCCAAATAAATAAAAACGTAAAAATCGCAAGGAATCGTTTCATGATAATCTGTGTTTAAAGATTTATTGCTGAAAGTAACAAATCTCAAATGATTTAGAACTATTTTGATGCAGCATAGAGCAGTATGGTTTACTTAATACGATGCTGTATGTTAGCATTGTCATTACAATATATACTTCGTTCCCGCTTTGCTATAAAAAGAAATAGTTTTTTTTCGATTGTATTGCCCCTGCAACTTTTAAAAAAATAAGGTTCTTTTAAATTCACTTGTGGCAATTGCAGGCTACAAACAACCTAAATTTGATAGTAACAAAAAGTTAAGTAAATCTAAACTAAAATATATGTCAATCACCAGACGAAAATTTTTAAACGACAATGCTAAATTATTAGCTGCGGCTGGAGTGGCAGCGATTGTGCCTTTACCACTTTTTTCAGCTATCCGGCAAAAGCCCCCATCTGCCAACGAAAAAATTAAAATCGGGCTGATAGGAGCAAAAAATATGGGTTTTGGAAACCTGGAGAATGCATTGAAACAACCGGGTGTAGAATGCATCGGACTGTGTGATGTGGATGAAAATATCCTGGCACAGCGCAGTGCGGACGTTGAAAAAATTCAGGGGAAAGCCCCTATACAATATAAAGACTTTCGAAAGCTTTTGGAGAACAAGGATATTGATGCCGTCATTATTGGCACACCCGATCATTGGCATTGTTTACCATTTGTGTACGCCTGCGAAATGGGTAAAGATATTTATGTAGAAAAACCTTTGGCAAACAGTATTGCAGAATGCGGTTTGATGGTGAAAGCAGCCAGGAAATATAACCGGGTGGTGCAGGTAGGGCAGCAGCAACGCAGCGGCAATCATTTTAAATCTGCCATTGATTTTATAAAGGCCGGAAAAATTGGCCAGTTAAGAAAGGTGAATATTTGGGGCAATTTTAATTATGGCATAGGTAGAATAAAA
>JBBQTZ010000368.1:0-3005 GCA_038234405.1 Chitinophagales bacterium | reverse complement strand
GGATTGGATTTCATTTGGACAAATTTTCATTCTAAAAATTATAGAAGTTTCCAGCATCGTCTCTCCGCTGGCTTATGTGGGGTGGTTGGAGGACGTTGCGTTGTCATTTGTCTGAACTTTGATTTTTTTGATTAATAGATTACCAAAATTACCCGCTCAGGAACTAATTCCACAACATTCAATATCCCCCTGCTTTCAACCCCAATGCCACCAATCAGTAAATCCATTTCCGTTAAAAGGATAAATAAAATAATTGCGGTTAAATTAAACAATACCATATAGATAAAATCGTTAAATGTTTTACGATTGCACAAAAATCAGGTATTGTATTAAAACAAACTTACAACAAAGAGTTAGAGAGCTTAAAACTTTGCAAAGTGTTATAAAAAAACGTACAAATGGTTTTCAGATAGTTAGAAAAGCAAACTTAAGTTAGAAACTCCTTGATGATTTTATGCTAAATGTTCCTTAGGTTTTTATTGCTCAATATTTAAAATTGAAATTTTGAGCGGCAACTAAAAATCGGATGATAAATCGTGGCAGTTCAAAAAAGCCTTGCATTGTGTAAGATAATCTTTTACAACTTGAAATTAAAATCAACCAATTTTATATGAAAAAAGCTCTATGCTGTTTATTGGCCTTGGTTATAATTCATTAAACACAGGCACAAGCACCTAAAATCACCTCCCTTACCCCAACAAGCGGTGCGGTGGGTGTTACAGTTACCATTACGGGTACTGGTTTTAACACAACCCCTGCCAATAATATTGTGTTTTTTGGAGCAACCCGAGCTACGGTAACTGCTGCAACTGCAACTAGTTTAACAGTTACGGTACCAACAGGAGCCACTTTTGGTGCTATCACTGAATTAAACACCGGAACAAGTTTAGCAGCGTACAGTACCCAATTTTTTAACCCAACATTTAGCCCAAATAAAAGCAGTATTACCACTGCCGATATTTCTACCAAAGTAGATTTTACAACAGGTACTAACCCAGTTTCAGTAGCCATAGGCGATTTAGATGGCGATGGCAAACCCGATTTGGCGGTGGCTAATCAAAACTCAGCTACCGTTTCGGTATTACGCAATACCAGTACCAGTGGTAGTATAGTAGCAGGTTCATTTGCTGCTAAAGTAGATTTTGCAACAGGAAGTAGTCCATATTCAGTAGCTATAGGCGATTTGGATGGCGATGGCAAACCCGATTTGGCGGTGGCTAATCAAAACTCAGCTACCGTTTCGGTATTTCGCAATACCAGTACCAGTGGCAGTATAGCAGCAGGTTCATTTGCTGCTATAGTAAATTTTACAACAGGCACTAACCCATTTTCAGTAGCCATAGGCGATTTGGATGGCGATGGAAAACCTGATTTGGCGGTGGCTAATCAAAACTCAACCACCGTTTCGGTATTTCGCAATACCAGCACCAGTGGTAGTATTGCAGCAGGTTCATTTGCTGCTAAAGTAGATTTTGCAACAGGAACTACCCCATATTCAGTAGCAATAGGCGATTTGGATGGAGACGGCAAACCCGATTTGGCGGTGGCTAATTATAGCTCAACCACCGTTTCGGTATTGCGTAATGCAGATATCGTTGTATTGCCGGTAACCCTGTTAAGTTATGAAGCAAAGCTGACTTCAACTGGCACCATACAACTAAACTGGTTGACCGCAACTGAGACAAACAACAGTCTTTTTGAGGTATTACGTTCTGCAGATGGAATAAACTTTACCGCTATTGGTAAAGTAACAGCAGTTGGAAATACCACACAAGAAAAGCGGTATAACTTTACAGATTTATCACCACTAGCTGGAAATAATTATTATCAGTTAGTACAATACGATAAAGATGGTAAGAAGAAAGTTTTAGGAATAAGATTAGTAAAAGTATCGCAAAAAAAAGGTACGTTAACCATATATCCAAACCCAAGCAATGGAGTATTTAACCTAAGTTTTGAAGCTAATAGTTATCATAAAGTAGAGCTGATAGATTTAGCAGGAAAGATTTTGATGACCCGGGCAATTGGAAGGCAAGAAAGAACCATGAGTTTTAATATCAGCAATCTGGCAGCAGGTATTTACAATGTCAAATTAACCGGTAATGAGAAAGTTGCAAGAAAACAAATAGTTAAAGAGTAGCATCGATTATTTACAACATCAAAAAAGCCCTGCATTGTATAATGTAGGGCTTTTTTGATGTTTGTTATTTATAAGTAGTAGCTGGCGGGATACATAAAACCAATTATAAGTGAAAGGTATTTGGACCTATTTTTTAAGTACAAAAAGTATAGCTTTTTTATTGATAGCTTTTTATTCGTACACATACAAATGGAGTGTTCCCCCTTGCAGCAGGGCAGTATGTTTTATTGATTGCACGGGTAATGGTTGACCATTGAAAATGATCTTATATATACTGCTTAGTTTATTTTGCTTACTCGATTTATGAACTATAATAGAGAGTGTTTTTTTATTAGGTAATTGTATCCTGGCCGCATCTACCAACGGATAACCAAAAACATATTCGCCGCTTGCCGGGTTCATCGGATACATACCCATCATGGTCCATACCAGCCAGGCGCTCATTTGTCCGCAATCATCATTTCCACTCAATCCATCCGGGCCAAGTTTGTATAAACTATCTGTTACCAGTTTTATTTTTGCCGCAGCTTTTTCCGGATGCCCCAATGCGGTGTACATGTAAATGATGTGATGGCTTGGCTCATTACCATGTGCATATTGCCCTATCAATCCGCTTACATCTGCTGATGCATTTTCGCCATGTAAAACCGATGGGGCATTGAATAAATCATCTAATTTATTTACCAGTTTTTCTTTTCCTCCAAATAAGTTGGCTAACCCTTTTACATCATGTGGCACAAAAAAACTATGTTGCCAGGCGGTGCCTTCTACATATTGTCCATCAAAACCATGCTCAGAAAGCAGTGGATCAAATGGTTCCATAAATTTACCCGTACTATCTTTTGCACGCATGAAGCCGGTGTTT
>JBBQTZ010000367.1:0-3030 GCA_038234405.1 Chitinophagales bacterium | reverse complement strand
AACTGTACGTACCAATTGAGATACATAGCTCATTTCATTATCGTACCAACTTACAGTTTTAACCAATTGCTTATCGCCTACGGTTAATACTTTAGTTTGAGTAGCATCAAATAAAGAACCAAAAGAAGTACCAATAACATCAGAACTTACAATTTCATCTTCGGTGTATCCAAAACTTTCATTACTTGCTGCTTTCATAGCTGCATTAATTTGCTCTACAGTTACCGTTTTGTTTAATACAGAAGTTAACTCAGTTAATGAACCTGTAATGGTTGGTACCCTTTGAGCACTTCCATCTAATTTACCTTTTAACTCTGGTAATACAACGCCGATTGCTTTTGCTGCACCTGTACTATTTGGTACAATATTGGCTGCGGCAGCTCTAGCCCTGCGCAAGTCTCCTTTTGCATGTGGAGCATCTAATGTATTTTGATCGTTGGTATAAGCATGAATGGTGGTCATAATTCCCTGAACAATACCATATTCATCATTTAAAACCTTAGCCATTGGAGCCAAACAGTTAGTAGTACAACTTGCACAGCTAATGATAGTTTCGCTACCATCTAAAATATTGTGGTTAACATTGAAAACAACTGTTTTTAAATCACCAGTAGCGGGTGCAGAAATAACTACTCTTTTGGCACCTGCTGTAATATGTGCTTCGGCCTTTGCTTTATCTGTAAAAAAACCTGTGCTTTCAATTACTACATCTACATCGTGGCTACCCCATGGAATTTGTGAAGGGTCTTTTTGTGCATATATTTTCACTTCATGTCCATCAACTATAATAGCATTTTCAGTTGATGTTACATCTTGGTTAAAACGCCCCTGCGCACTATCGTACTTTAATAAATGAGCCAAAACTGCCGGGCTCGTTAAGTCATTGATAGCAACAACTTCAATGCCATTCATATTATAAATTTGGCGAAATACTAAACGGCCAATGCGGCCAAATCCGTTAATTGCAACTTTAACTGTACTCATATTGTATTATTTTAAGTTTGATTAAATCGGCGCAAAGGTAAGCATTGGTTGCCTAAAAATTAATATTAACAAATACTATTTCGAATAAATATTCCACTCTGTTTATTAAGTGAAAATAATATGCACATACCTCATTTATAGTGGTTTATAAAGTTTTGCATCTACAGGTTTGTTGATTTCAATTGTATCGAAAATAGTACCACCGGTGCCGGTGCCCTGCCCATCTGCAGACTTGGTCTCTATATTATGAGGGAATAAAATACCCTCTATTGCCCTATAATCGCTATAAATAGTTGTTGTTTCAATTGTAGGTGCCGGGTTAAATGCATCTGTATTTCTGCCCCTGGCAATTATTTTTGCAGATGATTTTACCAACAGAAATGAGCTTGTATCTATAAAAAAAAACCTTTCGGTGCCATCTTTAAAAGTCAGTTTTATTTTGTACGTAAAAATTCCATCTGTTGAATCTTTTCCTATTAATTCTACCTGGTGGCCTTTAGCGGTATAGTTAAACAATGGCCCTGCAATATCAAGCTCATTTTGCATACCAGCAACTGCTGCATCCGGCATTTTTGCAGGTTCTTGCATACGCATAGGGAAATAGTTCCAGGCATCTTTTTCAGTAATCAACATAAAACCTGAAGCCCCGGCTGCATCAAATTCTGTTCGGCTTAGTTTACCTTGTTCTTTTGTAACCCTTACCGCTACTTCATTTCCCATCATTTCTACGCTGCCTTCCTTATAAATAGTTACAATCAATAATAATTTATCTTTTCCTCCTATTGCTTTAATGTATTTATCTATAATTTCATCAACTGTTTGAGCTTGGGCAAATTGCACAGCTACCAAAAAGAAAACAAACAACCCGAATAATATTAGTGAGCGCATAATTTTAGAATTAGAATTGAAAGGTAAATAAAATTATCTTAAACATTTTTAAATCACCTTTACATAACTAATACTTCAATCCACTCATAAAAAATGCAGTCATTTTCGGTTAAGGGCAATATTATAGATATAGATAACCAGCAAATTTTTTATAGTTTAGTAACTGTTGCCAATGGCAAAATTGTAACTTTAAAAACGGTAAATACAGATACAAAAATTGGAGCAGACTATATATTGCCTGGTTTTATAGATAGTCATGTGCACAGAGAAAGCAGCATGTTAGTGCCCTCCGAATTTGCTAAACTTGCCGTAGTACATGGCACCGTGGGCACAATTAGCGATCCGCACGAAATTGCCAATGTAGTTGGCCTGCCTGGTGTACCCTGTTCTTTTGTAACCCTTACCTGTTATATTTCTTATTAATAATATAAAGGATTACAATTAAATTTTTCGAGTTCAATAAACTGGTTTGGTAAAACCAAAGTTATTTTTCTTAAACAGTAATTTTCTATTTGGCTAACAAATTTTTTAAAAGAAAGCAAAAGGTTTAACGGCCATAAAATTTATTAAAATCAAAAAAATGACTTAATAATAAAAACTGCTAATTTAGAGAATCCATTGGCCTATTAAAAAAACAACTATTAAGTTTAGTTTTATATTTACCATCTTTTAAATTTATTGTTATGAAGAAAAATTACCTTTTTCTTATTTGTATTATTTGCAGCATCAATTTATTTGCTCAATGGAGTGGAGATGCGGTTAATGGTGGCACGCCTGTATGTATCGCTCCCACTAGTGAACAGAGTAAAATTTCAGTTTCAGACGGAGCGAATGGCGCAATTATCGTTTTTCAATCTTACGATAATACTACCAGTACTAACGGCTTTTATGTGCAACGAATTAATAGTTTAGGGATGGTATCATGGGGCAACAATATTACCCCAAAACCTGTTTGTGTTAATGCAACAGAAAAAGAGCTGGTAAATGCTATCTCAGATGGCAACGGTGGTGTTTTTATTGCATGGGTAGATTATAGAAGAGCCCTTTCCGGCGATATTTATATGCAACATATCAGCAACAGTGGAAATCCATTATGGGCAATTAATGGTATTAGGGTAAATAGTGTGGGCAGCAGAGAATTATTTACCGCTAATCTTT
>JBBQTZ010000366.1:0-3040 GCA_038234405.1 Chitinophagales bacterium | reverse complement strand
ACGATTATTTGTGGTAGTTCCGGCAGGAAATTTTTGAACGTTCATAAATGCAGTTTTCCTGAGTACATGAGCCATATCAGGTAGTTTCTCAATATCATCCATATCATCGTAAGGCATAAATCCATTTAAAATTCCATAAGTGGCATATATGATAGGATACCAGGTAGTTTTTGCACCTCCAATATCATTTAAATAATTCTCATCATTTAACTTATCTGTTATTCGCCAACCTCCAGCACCATCGTTATCCAGATCATAAGGTTCTTTTAAAATCCAAAGTATTTTAATTTCAGATTCAAAGTATTCCTTTGGATTTACTATGCCATCGATGATGATATTATACTTTTCCCCATCAGCATCTATAATTGGTTCATAATGCTTCTCAATTTTTTCATCAAGTGCTTTTACTTTTTGCTCAAATTCATTAAAGTTGTTCATTTTTTTTGTTTTTAAAATTGATTTTATAATGCTGGTTCATGTCTTCCTTTATTACTTCTCAAAGGATGTGTTGAACAATATCAGTTAGTAAGGTTTACAATACTAGAAGATATTGTACCACAATATTTACAAGGGTCTTGAGATTTTTCGCTGCCTACATACAAAGCATGTTTCCCTTTGTTACTGCCTAATGGATGTTTACAACAGGACTGTTTCTTGAGGAAAAATATACCTGAATATTTTCCCCCGCAGTATTTACACTAAAAGTTTTGTAACTTAATTATTTTTGGGTTGTTATAAATTATTTTAAAGATAGCTTTTCTTTTGATTAATTTTTTCAGTAATAGTTTTTCTTTGTTTCTGTACAAAGTTGCTTTTTCAAAGTGATGTTTTTTGCAAACCTGTTTTTTAATTCCTTTAATTTTCCAAGCCTTTATCCAAACGGGGTAATTGCACAATTGCATTATTTCTGTTCACAAATTTTGGTATCATAAATAAATCAACAAAGTGCTCATTCCCACCAGCATAATGGAAAACATCCACAATATTCCTTTTCGTTTTTTATCAAGGTAAAAAACTGTATAATCCAAATATTCCACAACAGCCAGACACCCAGAATGAACAGGCAATTTTTATTGATTTTAATTTTTGATCTGTTGTATTTATCTTGATTGTTCAAAATTACATCTGCACAACGCCAAACCATGTCGCAGCAAAAATTTTTTTTTTCTGAAAGCGGCTGTTATTATTTTTACAACCTTAAAAAAACCTAACCAGCTTTACCGTTCAAGTAAATAAGAAATCAAAAGTCATCAATGACTGTTAAATAAAATTTAGCGGAAGAAATTTTGGGTGCCAATTTTGAAGCATAAAAACATCCTGTGTCGTTAGATACAACAGAAATTTACAATCAAAAATTAAAATATAGCTGTATTACTTAGGCGCAAGGCTCCAATTAAAGCCTCCTCATTTCTAGTGCCTGCAAATATTTTTACGTTAGCATTCAAATGATAAACCAATTCCATTAGTTAAACTCATATTTACTGCTACCGCTCTCCAAAGGCATTAGCGCAAGCCAGGTATGTTGTGCCACCTCGTTTAAATCCTTGACATACAATTCATACAATTAACATCATGATTAGTATTTTTTTTCTTCGTCGGTGGGGGGTATCCTTCAACCACTGTTTTTTTCACATTTTTTAAAGAAGAAAGTTACCAGGAGGTGATATATCACTGTTCGAAAATTTAACAATGCCAACTAAAAAACTTCACTTTTTGTGAACTTTTATTATATTTACATACCTACAAATGAGAGTCAGGCTAATTAAAAGAAAATCAATCGGGGATTTTACAATACAAAATACAAGCAGCAGAAGTTCTTTCGGGCTTTGGTTGGCATTACTCAAACGGGCAGATTGGGCAGAGCCTGGAGATATTACCGAAACCTTTGGTTCGGCTGATTTGTTAGGGAAAGGAAGCAATAGAGTGGTGTTTAATATAGCTGGTAATAATTACAGAATGATATGTAAATACCATTTTGGGATTATAAGAATTCATTTATACATTAAGTGGATAGGTACGCATGCGGCATACACAGCGGTTTGCAATAACAACGAACAATATACTGTACAAACTTATTAAACTCATTACAATGGAGACTTTACAATATAAAATCATCAAAACAACTGCACAATACAATAAGTACTGTAATACACTCGAAGCATTGGTTACCAATGGCAGAAAAACCAAAGGAGTGCAGGATGAAATTGAGTTGCTTACCCTGCTTATTGAAAAGTACGATGAAGAGCACAATACTTTTAAGGATGCAGACCCTATTGAGCTGCTTAAATCCTTACTGAAAGAACATAAAATAAAAGCGGTTGAATTGGCTACACTTCTCCAGGTAAGTGAAGGCTTGGTTTCTGATATGCTCAATTACAAAAAAGGCTTATCTAAAGAAACCATCCGCATTCTTTCTGAAAAGTTCAGGTTAAATCAGGAGGCTTTTAACAGGCCTTATGTGTTACAAGTACCAGTAAATAAGGTATTCAAAAAAAATGCAAGAATGATGAACACCCAAAAAAATCTGTCAACAGCTTAACCATTTAGGCGCACTCTCCGGAAAGTATCTCCCAATAACTAATACCTGCAATATTTTTGTGTTTCAATTTTATTGATAAACCTGTTCCTCTATTTGCCCGATATTTTCATTTTGCCTAATAAAATGATGCTAAAACCACCCATGGCGCAAACCACAGTGGAGCAAAATAATTTTGCGCTAAGTATTTTTTCGCCAGGTATTTTTTCGCCAAATATATTTTTTTATGAAGAAAGATTCCATTAACAAAACATATTGCTAAAAACAGGAGCTACAAAGTTGGCGCTGTCTAATTTGTTTGATGCTTATCATTATATTATCTGCAGCTATTTGTCTAAATCAAAAAATCTCCTTGGCAGTTATTTACTTGCAGTTGATGGAGCTTTATTTAATACTTGCTCAAATAATAACGTCAGCTCCTGCTAAACCTGCACCCAAAGAAAAGAAAGAATTAAAAGTAGAACGACCGTACGTTTGGCACAATGTGATTCTTTTAAAAAAAGC
>JBBQTZ010000365.1:0-3053 GCA_038234405.1 Chitinophagales bacterium | reverse complement strand
CCTCGGCTCTGCTAAGGCTCGTTGAGAGACGTTGCCCGGAAGTATGTTCTGCTAAGCCGGTTAATTCACAGAATTCATAAATGGTGATGAATGCGCCTTCCCCTCTCCAAATTATGAGATTCCAAGCAACGTCTCTCAACGGAGCCAATAGGTAGCGCCGAGGACGTTGCGCTATTCAGTGCAGGGTGCCAGCACCAAAATAAAAATGCTTTTTAGCTCAAATACATCAACCCAAACAAAAAAAATGATCTAGCATAAGCGGATTAAAAATTGTATTTGCCGTAAAAATTTGTTTTGCAATCAAATTTCATTTATCTATGTAAACAGAAGCATAAACAAAAATAAACCGCCTGAAATACTATAATTTATGTCAAAGATCAAAGTAGGGATTGTACAAATGCCCATCACAAAAAGCGTGGCAGATAACCTTGAAAAGGCAAAGAATAAAATTTATGAACTTGCCGCACAAGGAGCACAAATCATTTGTCTGCAGGAGCTTTTTGCCTCCCTTTATTTTTGCGATGTGGAGGACTATGAAAATTTTAACCTGGCAGATGCTGTACCAGGGCCTTTAACTGAAATGTTTACAGTGATAGCAAAAGAAGTAAATGCCGTGTTGGTACTTTCTCTTTTTGAAAAGGCAGCACCCGGTTTATACTTTAATACCGCTGCCGTAATTGATGCTGACGGCACCTACCTTGGTAAATATAGAAAGATGCACATTCCTGACGACCCCGGGTATTATGAGAAATTTTACTTTGCACCAGGCGACCTTGGTTATAAAGTTTTTAAAACAAAATATGCTACTATAGGCGTGTTAATTTGCTGGGATCAATGGTATCCCGAAGCTGCAAGAATTACAGCGCTTATGGGGGCAGAAATATTATTTTATCCTACCGCAATTGGCTGGCACCTTTCGCAAAAAGATGAACAGATTAATGCAGATCAATACGCTGCATGGCAAACCATTCAGCGTTCCCACGCAGTTGCCAATGGAGTAAATGTGGTAAGTGTAAACAGGGTGGGTATAGAAGCTGGCTCAAATTTTTGGGGTGGTTCTTTTATTACCAATCAATATGGCCGCATCTTATACCAGGCTGCACATTCAGAGGAATCTATGCATGTGCAAACGCTGGATTTATCGCTATCCGATCACTACCGAAAATACTGGCCTTTTTTACGGGACAGACGAATTGATTCTTACGAGCCTATACTTAAAAGGTATATAGCCAATCAGTTTTAATACACTCAGCCAAACAATAATTACTGCATACTGCAGAAATTATTTTTTTGAATGTTGAACTAATAATCAACAGCAAATTAGTTTAGCAATTAAGTAGTTTTAAGTTAAGCGTGGTGAATGGTGAATGGTGAATTTCCAATATTTCACCATTCACCAAAAGCCAATGAGCATTGACCATTCACCATTCACCATTGGCCATTCACCATTCACCATTGCGCATAAAAACAATGAAACCTAAATAGAAACTGCATGGATTACGGCGCACTTTGTTTAATTCCGCCTTTATTGGTTATCATCCTGTCAATAATATTGCGATCCTCTTTTGAGGCTTTGCTTATTGGTTGTTTGGTTGGCTTTATTATTATCAGTATTTACAGTGGAACAAATTTTTTTACAGATTTTGTTGATTCATTAACCCGTGTAATTGGCGATGGCAGCAGTGGAGGATCCGTATGGGTTATTTTGGTATGTGGTTTATATGGTTCTTTAATTGCCTTGATGGTTCGCAGCGGTGGGTTAATAAAATTTGGTGAATGGGCATTAAAGTATATCAAGACAAAAAAAGCTGCACTGATGGGTACATGGGTGATAGGGCTGCTTATTTTTTTAGATGATTATTTGAGTGCGCTTACCGTTGGCATCTCAATGAGAAAAATTACAGACGCTTTTAAAATCCCCCGTGAAAAATTAGCCTACCTGGTAAATGCAACGGCTGCCCCCTGGAGTGTAATAGCCCCCATTAGCACCTGGACAATTTATGTGGGTGCCTTACTCGTTATAGCCAAAGCTGCACCACAAGGACAAGGCTTACAAACATACTGGAAAATGATTCCATTTATTTGTTACGGATATTTAGCTGTAATTGTAGCTGCCCTGTTTGCAAGTGGTATGCTACCCTGGTTTGGTAAATTGAAAAAAGCAAGTGAACGGGCAGAAGCTGGTGGTTCACTTACTGCATCTTTATTTAGTGCAACTTCTTCTATAGATGTAAGCCCGTTAAATAATGAGAAAGAGGGAAAGTTGCTATACTTTGTAGTACCAATGGCAGTGGCTTTGGCTGCTACCATTTTTTTTGATATTGATGCCCTTAAAGGCGTAATAATTGCAGTGGTTGTCACCATGTTGTATTACTGGTTTATGAAGGTGGGCAGTTTTCAGCAATTAAGCGAAACCATGTTCAGCGGTATAAACAGTATGGTACTTGCATTGGCAATTTTAATGATGAGTTTTTTGCTGAAAGAAATAAATCAACGGATGGGATTAACTGTTTATGTACTGCAAGCGGTTACACCCTATGTAAGTAAAGAATTGCTGCCTGTTGCGGTATTTATTTCATTGGCATTAATTAGTGTTACCACCGGTTCATCCTGGGGGTTGTATGCGGTGGCATTGCCGTTAATAGTGCCGCTGGCGCAGCAGCTTGACGGCAATGTGTTGTTGAATTGTGGCGCAGTTATAAGCGCTGGCGCAATGGGTAGCAACGCATGCCCATTTAGCGATGCTACCATACTTACTTCACAAAGCTGCGAAAGTAATCCACTCGATAATAATTTTTCTCAACTGCCTTACGTGGCTATTGTGTTTGTGCTTAGTTGTATTGCGTATGTAGTTTTAGGTTTTACCATGTAAATATTTATTTATGCAACATTTTATCACCAGGTTTTTCAGTCTCTCCATTTTTATTTTTCTTTTTGGCTGCTCATCAGGCGTAAAAAAAGAAACAGCGGTGGTTTCGGAAAGTATAATAAATACTGATTCCGCATTTTACCAGGCAGCCGAATATGCCCCGATGGATGCGGTATGGCTTCTC
>JBBQTZ010000364.1:0-3057 GCA_038234405.1 Chitinophagales bacterium | reverse complement strand
GCCACCCCCACCACCGATGCCAAACGCCTGCCGCGCGTGCTGCAGAATACCTCGGGCTTCGTCTACTACCTTGTATAGCAAGCCACATATTACACTGGTAAAATTTGTACAGTATCAACTTACAGAAACAAAATTGGTTAACAGGCTGCAGGCAGTGGCGATGGGAAGCCCACCGGTAAAAATAGAACTGAAAGATTACGGTAGTCTTCCATCTCACAGTATATTCATTAACATCACCAGTAAAATGCCTGTGCAAAACCTTGTAAAAAATATCCGGCAACAAACTCAGCAACTGATGAAGTTGAATGCAGGCAACAAACCATATTTTATAATGGAGCCCAACATAACTGTTGCCAGAAAATTACTGCCATGGCAATATGAAAAGGGCTGGCTTCAATACAGTCACCTCAGTTTTACCGGCCGATTTATTGCAGATGCCATGTTGCTGCTAAAACGCCCTGTTGGGCAAATGAAATACGAAATAGTACAGCGGTTTGAGTTTCAAAATTTACCGGTAAATACAACACAGGGAGAGTTGTTTGGCTAAAAGAAAGACTGCATAAAGATGAATAAAAAAGATTTTTTTAGCCAGGCTTTTGTAAATCCATTTGGCTGTATTGGCAAATATGATTTTGTTATTTTTTCTTTTTAGTAAAAAGAAAAAATAACCACTCTCGTACATTTTTTCTTTATTCAACTTTTATCTAAGCCTGGAAATCAGTCCTCAAAATTTAATATGTTTTTCTGCATTTGCTGAGGGGTCTAAAAAAATTATCATAAACTAAAAAATAGTATGGACAATCGATCCGGACCAACAGGTAAAAATAAATTGCAACAAGACCATCACAAAGTAGCTGCAAATCCACAGGAGGAATCAGTACAATACTTAACCGGCCGTGGTGCACAGTTCAACACAAAAAATCGTTTTTTAAAAGATGAAAAAACAAAAGAACACATAGAAGGCATCGACGACTGGAGTGAGGAAAATATCCCCACACAATACCTGGAACAGCAAAGCAAAACCATTGTAAACAAGGTGGAAAGTAAAGATGTGGGCATGAGCTACAGCATGAATCCCTATGCCGGCTGTGAGCATGGTTGCATTTACTGCTATGCCCGTAATGTACATGAATACTGGGGTTACAGCGCCGGGCTGGATTTTGAGCGGAAAATTATCATCAAAAAAAATGCCCCACAATTACTGCGTAAATTTTTGATGCATCCCAAATGGGAATGTGCCCCCATCATGCTCAGCGGTAATACAGATTGTTACCAGCCTGCCGAGCAACAGTATCGCTTAACAAGAGGATTGCTGGAAGTGTGCAATGAATTCAACCAACCAGTAGGTATACTCACTAAGAATTCGGGGATACTAAAAGACAAAGATGTGCTGCAGGAGATGGCGAAAAAACAACTGGTATCTGCCATGGTATCCATCACCTCGTTCAATGAAGATTTGCGCAGGGTGATGGAACCGAGAACCACCACTGCCCAACAAAAATTAAAAGTAATTAGCGAACTCAGCAATGCCGGAGTACGAATGGGCGTTATGATGGGACCTATGATTCCAGGATTAAACGAACATGAAATGCAGCGCATTATGAAAGCTGCGGCAGACAATGGTGCCACATTTACAGCGTACACTTTTATCCGGCTCAATGGCGCTATCAAATTTTTATTCCACGATTGGTTGTACAAAAACTTTCCCGACCGGGCAGATAAAGTATGGCATTTAATAGAGCAAAGTCACGATGGTAAAGTGAACGATTCCCGCCCGGGTGTACGTATGCGTGGCGAAGGAAACATTGCGCAAATGGTAGCACAACAATATCAAAAATACGGCAAGCTCTATAACATGAATGCAGAAGAGTGGCGCCTCAACACCAGCATTTTTAAAAGACCGGGAGCACAGGGTTCATTATTTTAATTTTAAAACAAACAGCATGCAATCTATCACTAAAATTTATTTAACAGACATTATTTTCAGAGCAATTAACCAAACAATACAGCTACGCCGGGCTTCACAAAAAAATCATTTGCATTACCTTAACTATCCTACTGCCAGGCAGGAGGAGATATTGGATTTTATCCAATCCATGCCCTATTTTGATGAGCAGCTTAAAAAGTTTTTGATGGGTAAATTAACTGAAACTACCATTATCATCAGCCAAAACTGGGAAACTGCTTTTATTGTAAAATGCAAGTCGTGGGCGCATAGTAACGATTGGCTGCATAAGGATACAATTTTTTCCATCGGGTTTTATCCGGAGTATATTATCCGGCGCAAGGATTCTTTGACATTGCCTTATTGAGAGAGAAAATATTAAAAAAATAATTATGGCACAATCCTCAATAGAATGGACAGAAATGACCTGGAATCCAACAACAGGTTGCGATAAAATATCTGCTGGTTGCAAATACTGTTATGCAGAAGTAATGACACGCCGTTTAGAAGCAATGGGGATAGAAAAATATAAAGATGGATTTACAGTACGAACGCATGAAAATGCGTTGCTAACTCCCTTCGGCTGGAAATCTCCCAAAATAGTTTTTGTTAATTCTATGAGTGATATGTTTCATAAAGATGTTCCATTGGAATTTATTAAAAGAGTGTTTGATACAATGAATAATTGCCCTCAACATACTTTTCAGGTTTTGACAAAACGTTCTGATATTCTTTTAAAATATCACAAAGAATTAAACTGGACACATAATATCTGGATGGGTGTGTCGGTAGAAGATTCCAGGGTAAAGCACCGCATTGATGATTTACGTAAAACAAATGCAAGGGTAAAGTTTCTTTCCTGTGAGCCATTGATTGGTCCATTACAAAAAATGAATCTTAAAAAAATTGATTGGGTAATTGTGGGTGGTGAAAGCGGCAGAACACCAAGGGCAATGAATGAAGATTGGGTATTAGATATACAGGATCAATGTGAAAAATCGAAAGTTGCGTTCTTCTTTAAACAATGGGGTGGTACAAATAAAAAGAAGTCTGGAAGGGAGTTGGCTGGCAGTACTTACAATGAAATGCCGGTACCAACTACAAATAAAAAT
>JBBQTZ010000363.1:0-3066 GCA_038234405.1 Chitinophagales bacterium | reverse complement strand
TTGGTTCTGCCACCATATTTAAATCTACGTTATCAAAATCCGTTTCAAAATTGATAAAGCCGTTTGCATCTGCATCATCTTCGTTTGCACCATAACTGAAAATGGTTGCAATATTAAGATTGTGTAAACCTGCTGCTTTTTTCTTCTTGAACAAATCAACGTACTTGATAAGCGTAGGCACATTGTTAATGCAAAACATAGCTGTAAATTCCCGGCTATGTGTTTTGCGATTGTGATGAGCAATGATGTAATCCGTAATTTTTTCTAACCGGGCTTCATCTTCCATCAACTCTTTGGTATCTATATCTTCTACCTCAATATCAATATTGGTTTCTGTGGAAACGCCCAATTGTGCATCTCTCCATTTGTATCTGCCAACATATTCAACTGAAAACTTCAATACGTTTTCATCTTTGATGGCATCGGTAATTACATATTTGTGCAGACAGTTTTCAAATAAATCTTTGGTAGTGCGTTTGCCGTGTTCATTTTTGGCTGCGTTGTCAGCAAAAATGGGTGTGCCGGTAAAGCCAAATAATTGAGCATTGCTAAAAAAAGCTTTGATGCGGTTGTGTGTATCACCAAACTGGCTTCTATGACATTCGTCAAAAATAAAAATAATGCGTTTGTCTTTCAAATCTGCCATTTTCGCCTCATACTTCAATTTACTAATTGCGGTGTTTAGCTTTTGAATGGTGGTAACAATTAGCTTTGAATTTTTGGCTGCTCCCCTTTTATCTACATAAGTGCCGGTAAACTGCTTTACCAAATTGCTGGTATTGTCTGTGCCATCTATACAACCTTCCTGAAAACTGTTGAACTCTTTTGTGGTTTGATAGTCAAGGTCTTTTCTATCTACCACAAAAACCACTTTGTGCACTTGTGGTAATGCCATTAATATTTGACTGGCTTTAAAACTGGTTAAGGTTTTACCACTACCAGTCGTATGCCAAATATAACCGTTCCTGGTAGAGTTTTTTACTCTTTCAATTAAGGCTTCAACCGCATAAAATTGATAAGGACGAAGCACCATGGGTATTTTATAGGCTTCGTTTAGCACAATGTATTTGCATATCATTTTGCTGATGTGGCAGGGCTCCAAAAAGGTATCTGTAAATCCGTTCAGGATATTGGAAAGCCTTTTATTTTCTACATCGGTCCAATAAAAAGTTTGTTTAAAACTTTGCTTATGATTGTTGGCCAGATATTTTGTATTTACACCATTGCTGATAATAAAAATTTGCACATATTGGTATAATCCATATCCGGCAAAAAAAGAATGCCGGTGATACCTGTTTATTTGATTGAAAGCCTCTTTCATTTCGAGCCCTCTGCGTTTGAGTTCTATTTGCACCAATGGCAAACCATTGATAAGTATAGTAACATCATAACGGTTTTTGTATTTGCCTTCCTGGCTTACCTGGTTGATAACCTGGTATTGGTTTTGGCACCAATGCTCGGTATTTAAAAATTCAAAATAAAGGTTATCCCCGTTGTCTCTTACAATATGCTGTTTCTGCCTCAGCGTTTTTCCTTTTTCAAATACGGATCCTTTGCTTAAAATATTTAATACCCGATCAAATTCGGTAGATGATAAAATGATATTATTGTGTTTTTCTAATTGGCCTTTAAGGTTTAGCAGCAAATCTTTTTCGTTGTTGATTACAACATAGCTATAACCCAATTTTTTTAACTGGGTAATGAGTTGTTCTTCTAATATTTGTTCGGATTGTTTGCTCATTTAAACATAATATCCATCAATGTAATATTCAGGATATGCAACTTTGTAGTTCCTCAAGTTTAAACTATGCTTCGAAAAAAAGCAAATTTGCACAGCAGGTATCATTTCAAAATATTGCCACTTATCTTTTTCAAATAAAAAGTTGATAGCATAAATTGAGTTATAATTTTTGCTTCTTATACCATTTACCCTGATTGCTTTATAACTATTAAATATTACAGAATGTTTTTTAAGCTTTTGCAGAAAATTTTTTACAGTGGTTTCTTTTGTAACTACCCCGTTTGCCAGCATCAGTTCATAAGCCTCTTTAAATAACTTTAACTGTTCCAAATCTCCATGTAAATCAAGGCAGTCGGTAGTAGTAAAATCACATTCGGCTTTGCATATTATATATCCATTTTCATATCGCCTTATTTCCTTGCCCCACCAATGAGCATTTTCCATAAACGTATCCCAAAAGTAATAACCATCTCCTAGCCAACTATTCTCCCAATTGCAAGGATAGGGGCCATATTGCTCCAAATCTTTGCTATTAGCTCCTCTGTCTTCAAGCGTTTGAAATACTTCTTTTACTTTAACTATATGCAAGGGTAGTTATTTTTTTGTTGTGTTCTTTTTAAGGTCTTCGCCTAAATGAGATAAGTTAAGCGTAGGTAAAATAATGCCTTGCACATTTGCTTGCGTAGTAATGAGGCTTGCATAGGCCCTAACATAAGGGAATAAAATAGCGATTGCATTAGTATAAAAAAAATCGGGTATATCTTGTAACCCTGTTGCAGTTTCAAACTTAAAGTTTGCTATGCAATTGATAGATAAAAATGGATTGTCTATATTTTCTTTACTAAATACGGCAGTAACAAATTGCAGTTCGTATTCACTTGCATCTTCTGCATAACTACCCGTTGGCATAAAAGCCACCTGCATTTCTTCTATGCTAAAATTGGTATAATTGAGGCTTACCTTGTTAAACTGATAACTAACGATTGAAAAAGCCGCTTTGCTCATTATAATTTTTTTTAAAAGTAATATAATTCAAGCATTTAAAATACTTACCGTAGTACAAACAAAAAAAAAGTCCGAAGAAAACTTCGGACTTAATGCTTTATTTTGAATGGTAAGATTTAAACTTTCCGGAGGACAATAGGCAATAGCATAGTAATGCTCACAGCTCATTAAAAATTCATTAACTGTTGGGCCTACATTGTTTTGTTCTGTGTCGTACTTTGCAAAGTCTTCCAAAACTTGCATTTTAGGTGTATTTTCAAAGTACTGCTTCAATTCATCTAAATACGTCATCATCGTTACTTTGTATTTGGTTTACTGTG
>JBBQTZ010000362.1:0-3077 GCA_038234405.1 Chitinophagales bacterium | reverse complement strand
GCAGTTTGCCGCTAGTAAAGCCAGCTTCTTTTTATCTAACCACCATAAATAGGATGCATCCCAATTTGTCGCATTAAAAAGTGGTCGGTTAGGACACCGACCACGGCTGAGCCTCGGTCGGTGTCCTCACCGACCAAAATCAGGAGCGACAATTTGGGATGCACCCGCTGAATGCCCGGACAGAATAAAACTTTCGGGCTGTCGTTCAAACGGGAGTGCGTCCTGAGGCAGCGTATAAAACCTCACTCGGGATAAGTAACTCCAATGAAGCTGATAAATGATTTATAGTTCGACTCAAAAAATATATTAAAAAATAAATAAACCTAAAAAAGCGTACGATGGCTGCTAAAACCGACAATTTTCAAAGTCCCGATTATTTTAATGTTGATGATTTGTTTACAGAGGAGCATAAAATGGTAAGAGATAGTGTACGCAGTTATGTGAAAAAAGAGATAAGCCCTATTATAGAAGACTATGCGCAGCGGGCAGAATTTCCGCAACACATTGTAAAGCAATTGGGCGAATTGGGCTGTTTTGGCCCAACAGTGCCAGAGCAGTATGGTGGTGGTGGGTTAGATTATATAAGTTATGGCCTTATGATGCAGGAGTTGGAAAGAGGTGATAGCGGTGTTAGAAGTACCGCATCTGTTCAGGGATCGTTGGTAATGTTTCCTATTTACCAGTATGGCAGCGAAGCACAGCGAAATAAATACCTCCCAAAACTTGCAAGTGGCGAATGGTTGGGCTGTTTTGGTTTAACAGAACCTGACCATGGTAGCGACCCTAGTGGAATGCTTACAAATATTAAAGATGATGGCGATTCTGTAATATTAAATGGTGCTAAAATGTGGATTAGCAATGCACCTTTTAGCCAAGTTGCAGTTGTATGGGCTAAGGATGAGGCCGGTGATATTCGTGGTGTAATTGTAGAGCGAGGCATGGAAGGTTTTAGTACACCAACCACCCATAGCAAATGGAGCCTTAGGGCAAGCGCTACCGGCGAGCTCGTGTTTGATAACGTAAAAGTACCTAAGGAAAATATTTTACCTAATATTAAAGGATTAAAGGGGCCGTTAGGCTGTTTAACAAAAGCAAGATTTGGCATTGCATGGGGAACTATTGGGGCTGCTATGGATTGCTACGATATTGCATTGAATTATGCCAAAGAAAGGGTACAGTTTGGAAAACCAATTGCCGGCTTTCAGTTACAACAAAAAAAACTGGCTGAAATGATTACAGAAATAACTAAAGCCCAGTTGCTTAACTGGCGCCTTGGTGCGTTGATGAATGAGGGTAAAGTAACACCCGCACAGGTGAGCATGGCCAAACGAAACAGTTGTGAAGTAGCTACCAATATTGCAAGAGAAGCCCGTCAAATGCTTGGCGGAATGGGTATTACAGGCGAATATCCCATAATGCGCCATATAATGAACCTGGAAAGTGTAATTACCTATGAAGGCACACACGATATTCATTTGCTGATTACTGGTATGGATATTACGGGGCTCAATGCGTTTAAATAGCCTCCCCATGCCCCTCCCGAAGGAGGGGTTTAAGAGGGATATTATAATTTATGCCTCTTTTTAATTTGGGTAAGAACTCTTTTTATTTTTTTATTTGTATAGAAACAAATCTTCATTTCATATTGGTTGAGCAGATGGCAATTAGTTCAACCTCTACTTCTCTAATCAAATTTCCCAAAGCTCAATATGGTTTTTAAATTAGCATTTAAAAATTGAGCTTTAAAAATTCATACATAAACCCTTATTATCATGAATAACGCTCCAAATAATTCAAACACCAGGAACCCCCTTTTGGGGGGCACGGGGGTCGTCGCTGTCATTGGCGCCGGTACAATGGGCAATGGTATTGCGCATGTATTTGCCCAGGCAGGTTTTAGCGTTACTTTAATTGATGTAAATGCAGTACAATTAGCAAAAGCCATTGCCACCATTGGTAAAAACTTTGATAGGCAAATTGCAAAAGGCACTATTAATGAGGAAGTAAAAGCCATTGCCATGGCGAATATCAGCAGTTCATCTGATATTGCAAGAGGCGTACAAAATGCTGATTTGGTAATAGAGGCTGCTACAGAAAATGTAGATTTAAAGTTGAAAATTTTTAAACAAATAGACGAAGCTTCACCCAAAGATTGTATCCTTGCCACTAACACATCTTCTATAAGTATTACTAAAATTGCAGCCGTTACCCAACGCCCCGGCTTGGTAATTGGTATGCACTTTATGAACCCTGTACCGGTAATGAAGCTAGTGGAAATTATTAATGGATACGCAACCAACAAGCAAGTAACGGCAACAATTGTTGAGCTTAGCAAGCTGTTAGGTAAAATACCTTGTGTGGTAAATGATTACCCCGGCTTTATTGCCAACCGCATTTTAATGCCTATGATAAATGAAGCCATTTATAGTTTGTTTGAAGGGGTAGCCGGAGTTGAAGAAATTGATACTGTAATGAAACTTGGTATGGCTCACCCAATGGGGCCTTTGCAATTAGCAGATTTTATTGGGCTTGATGTTTGCCTGAGTATTTTAAAAGTTTTACAGGAGGGTTTTGGCAACCCAAAATATGCACCTTGTCCGCTGCTTATAAATATGGTTATAGCTGGTAAATTGGGTGTAAAAACTGGTGAAGGATTTTATGTGTACCAAGCTGGTAGTAAAGAATTGGTAGTGGCCGAAAGAAGATAGCTATCTGCTTTGACTGGCTTTTTTTTTAGACGTTTATTTTGATAAAATTGTAAAGCTATATTTCAAATTGTAGCTGCCTATCGGGGAGTTGCAGCCAATCCAAAGTTCTGTAATCAGTATCTTCACAAATGTTTTTACCTGGAGTAAAAAGGTAGTTCACTTTTATAATTGCATTGTAGCTACAGTGTTTAAGTTAATTTGGATTTACGCTTTTGAAAAAGGCAGAAATAATTTTATTAATGATGTTTTAGGTTTTTATACCAAGGGTATTTTTACAGTTTGGAATATTCCAATACTTTACCAATATAAAAGTTGATAGTATTCTGTAACTACAACCCTATATTTTTTGTATATAAAGAAATTTGTTCA
>JBBQTZ010000361.1:0-3090 GCA_038234405.1 Chitinophagales bacterium | reverse complement strand
AATTGCCGGTTTAATATTGATTTTTTTGTTTAATGGTATTGAGTTAATTCAGCAACAGCCTTTTTTTGATATTGATACACGTAATCAATTGGTTTTCAATAGTTTTAATGTAAGTTTCATTGCTATAGCAGTATTTTGTACGTTGTTATTAGTACTGCTTAATGGGCGGGATATTGAGAAGGTAGGAGAAAGCGTATCCGAATACTTTTCTCTTATATTTTTTGTGTTATGTGGTGTTTTTATTTCAGCATCCTTTAATTCTTTACTTACCTTATTTCTAGGTATTGAAATAATGTCTATTCCATTATATATTCTTACCGGTAGTGATAAGCGCAACCTTAAAAGCAATGAGGCAGCTCTTAAATATTTTTTAATGGGGGCATTTTCTACAGGTATTATGTTAATGGGAATTGCATTTGTTTACGGTGGTAATAGCAGTGGATCGTTTTTTTTAGATAACATTAATTTAGGTGAAGGCAACATGCCAATAATGATTGCAATAGGCTTGGTATTTTTATTAATAGCCATGTCATTCAAAGTTTCTGCTGCACCTTTTCATTTTTGGACACCGGATGTTTATGATGGAGCCCCAACAGTTTTTACTTCCTTTATGGCTACAATAGTAAAGGCTGCTGGTTTTATTGCCTTTATTAGGTTATTTGAAAACGCTTTCGGTAAAACACAACCACAATGGCAAAATTTAATTGTTGTAATAACTGTTGCAACTTTACTTGTAGGTAACTTAACCGCAGTATTTCAACAGAGTGTAAAACGGATGCTTGCTTATTCAAGTATAGCACAGGCCGGGTTCATGCTTTTGTCAATTTTTGCTTTAAATGAAACTGCTAAAGAAGGGCTTGTACTCTATACTGCCGCATATAGTTTGGCTACAATCGGCATATTTGCAGTACTTGTAAAAATGAATGATTATACAATTGATGGGTTTAATGGAATGGCTAAAGAGCAGCCTGCAATTGCAATTGCTGCTACGGTTTTTTTATTGTCGCTTACAGGTATTCCTCTTACTGCTGGTTTTCAAGGAAAATTTTATATGCTAATGGCAGCTATTAGAAATGGACATCAAATTTGGTTAGTAATATTTGCGGTGCTTATGGCTGCTATAAGTGCTTTTTATTATTTCAAAATAATACAGGCAATGTTTTTTAAAGATGCAGTAACCAATAATGGTTCAACCTCTTTATTTATTGAAAAAATCAATTCTACCTATACCTATCTTTTATTTTTCACTGCAGCATTAATCATTGTAATAGGCTTATATCCAACCCTTATTACCAACTGGTTGCATTATTAAAAATGTAGATTATAATTGAGATAATTTGGCCATAATTACAAAATAAAATAGCAAAAACTGTTTTGTATGTTGTAGTTAAATTTTATCTACCAACATACGCTGTTTTTTAACTACAATATTTATGAATGCTTATTAGCATTTCTTTCGCCGCCCATAATTTAAACTATTTTATTTCCTTAATTAGCTTTTATCTTTAATTACAATTTTTAGCGATGAAAACAGGCGATATTATTTCTCTATCATACAATACCATTAAAAGTAACAGGCTTCGTACAGCAATTACAGTAATTATTATTGCGCTCGGTATTATGGCGTTAATTGCAATTATTACAGCGGTGGAGGCAGTAAATCAAAGTCTTACCAAAAGTTTTTCTTCCATGGGGGCAAATGCATTTAGTATTCGTTTTAAAGAAAGGAATATTAGGTTTGGTGGAGGGCCTAACCGGGGAAAAGCTAAAAAAACCAGTCGGAATTCTATTGCAAAGGCATCAAGTGAAGGTAAATTAATAACCTTTGATGAGGCAAGAGCATTTAAACAATTTTACAATTTTCCTGCTACAGTTAGTATTGCATTAGCTGGTCCCAACGGTGTAATTGTAAATACGGATACTAAAAAGACTAATCCTGATGTAAGGGTTACCGGAGGTGATGAAAATTATTTAGAGCTTAATGGCTATGAGTTATCTTATGGCAGAGATTTTAGCGAGATGGATGTTGAAGCTGGTTCAAGTGTTTGCATAATAGGTAATGCTATTGCCCAAAGGTTGTTTGGAGATAATACTGGAAAAGCTATTGATAAAATTATCAGCGTTTCTAATAATAAATATAGAGTTATTGGTATTTTAAAAGATAAAGGAAGTAGCGCATTTATGAATGCTGATAAAGTGGTTATTACAACATATAATAACATTAGAAGAATATTTGGCTCTGAAAACAAATCATACAATATTGCCATAATGGTAAATAATATGCAATTGATGGACGTAGCCATAGGAGAAGCAACAGGTTCTTTTAGGCCAATTAGAAAACTTGAAGTGAAAGAAGATGATAATTTTTATATTGACAAGAGTGATAGCGTAGCTCAATCATTAATGAAAAATCTTGGTTTTCTAAAATATGCAACACTTGCAATTGCGTTGATCACTTTAATTGGAGCCGCAATTGGCCTTATGAATATAATGCTGGTAGCTGTAAATGAACGCACCAAAGAAATTGGGCTGATAAAATCATTGGGTGGAAAATCTGCCGAAATCAGGGCCCAGTTTCTGTGGGAATCCATTCTTATAAGTTTGTTGGGCGCTGTAGTAGGAATTACAGCCGGAATTCTTTTTGGAAATATAGTAGCGCTGTTACTAAAAACAGGGTTTGTAATACCCTGGGCCTGGGTAATTGCAGGAGTACTTGTTTGCTCATTGGTTGGTTTAATTGCAGGATTATATCCAGCTTACAAAGCTTCAAAATTGGATCCAATTGTAGCACTTCGTTACGAATAAACACTGCCTGATATTTTTTTTTTGTAATAAAATGAACTGACAAATAAAGAAGTAAAAAAAAATTAAAAAATAATAGAGCCAGTTTGTTTCATTCAATTTATTCATTAACTTGTGCCCCATCACAATAAATATTTAACTAAATTTTAATTGTGATAAACTTGCTTATAAAGCATGGTTTCCTAAAAAATTAACGTAACGCTTTTAACAATTAACTAACCAAAAAATCTGAACGTCATGGCAGAAACAAAATCAACTGCAACTGTAAAACCATCAACATCGGTACAG
>JBBQTZ010000360.1:0-3113 GCA_038234405.1 Chitinophagales bacterium | reverse complement strand
TGCCTCTTTAATTTCTCTGTGAATGTAAAAAGTGGCACCGGTATTTCGGCAACTGCAACAGCTATTAATAACGTTTGTAAAGGCGATGCAAAAGGAAGTTTAACTATTAATCCGGCCTCGGGACTTCCTCCTTTTTCCTTTTCGCTAAATGCTGCTGTACCTCAATTAACTAATCTATTTTCAAACCTTGTTGCAGCAAATTATACAGTATTGGTTAAAGATGGCAATGGTTGCACTGCTACTGTTACTACCGCTATTTTAGATGGAATTAGCATTACTACCACAGCAACTTCGGTAAATGCTTTTTGTACTGGCACTGCCACAGGTGTTATTACCGTAGCTGCACCACCAAATGGAGTATTGCCGTTTTCTTACACATTAAATGGCGGCGTTCCACAATTGTCAAATGTATTTAATGGCTTAACAGGCAGTACTACCTATACCATTACAGTTAAAGATGCCAATGGCTGCAGTGTTCCTGTTGTACAAAACGTTGGTAACGATGTTGGTGTTACTGCGCTGCCATCTGCCAGTAACGCAGCTTGTTTAGGTAGTGCCACCGGCAAAATAGTCGTTTCAACTCAATCAGGTACCTCGCCATTTAGCTATTCTTTAGATGATGTTATTTATCAGACAGGCAACACTTTCACTAATTTATTGGCTAAAACGTATAATATTTATATAAAAGATATTAATAACTGTAAAGTAAGTTTAGCCACTGTTATTAATAATTCACCGGGAGTAACAGCAACTGCCAGTTCATTAAATGCAGCTTGCATAGGTGCAGCAACAGGTACTATCCTTATTACGCAAAATTTAGGTACAGCACCTTTTGTGTTCTCAATAGATAGCGGCGTTACTTATCAACCCGCTGGTACATTTAGAAACCTGCTGAGCAAAAACTACAGTGTTGCAGTAAAAGATTCTAATAATTGCATATTTAGAACTGCCGTACCTGTTTTTAATAGCCCCGGTGTAATAGTTGCAACTATAATTGATAAAGCCTCCTGTGCTATTGTTCCCAATGGAAAAATTACAATAAACCCTACAGCCGGTATCGCTCCATTCAGGTATAGTATTGATGGTGTCAATTTTCAAGCACTTAATCAGTTTGCAAGCTTATTTTCTGCTCCTTACACAATTACTATAACTGATAGTGCATTATGCCAAACCTCAGTTAGTGTAGTTGTTGGTAACGCCGCAAGGGTTGTAATAGATTCTATTTCAATAGTGAAGCCAGCTTGCAAAGGTTTTGCCAATGGTAGTATAACTATTTATCCAAGTTTAGGCGTTCCTCCGTATCAATATGCGCTAAACACCGGTGCTTATCAAAATTTAAATGTATTTACCAATATTGCAGCTACATTGGGCGATACCATATATATACGGGATAACAGCGGTTGTATAAAAGATACAATCATCACTATTGCCGAGCCAGCAGCCTTAACTATCGCTACAAATGCTATAAGTGCAACCTGCACTGGCACCCCCGATGGTAAAATTAATATAACTGCTGCCGGAGGCACTACTCCTTATACCTACACTAAAGATCCTGCATTACTAACAGGCTTTCAATCTAGCCCAACATTGGCTTCTGTACAAGGCATTTATACCGTTACTGTTAAAGATGCCAATGGATGTACCGCCAGTAAAAGCGAAACTGTTTTACTCAACGATACAATGCGCTTATCCCTCGGTGCAGATACTACTTTTTGTGAAGGAATCGGAATCAATTTGTTACCTAAAACCAATGATGCAACCACTATTTTTAGGTGGACGCCATACAAAGGACTCAGCGATTCATTAGCTAAAAACCCTTTGGCATCACCGGCAGATACAACCACTTATTATCTTACTGCAAAATGGGGTGTATGCGAACGTAAAGACAGCATTACCTTAAATATTTTATTAAAACCAATTGCCAACGCTGGTAACGATACAGCAGTTTGCTTTAAAACACCTGCTAATCTCTACGGTAGTATATCAGAGGTTTCTGGCCCTGTTAGCTATTTGTGGTCGCCTTCCGCTTTCTTAAGCAGAACAGATACCACCGAAGCCACTTTATTGGCCGCTACCAGTGGTGTTTATAATTATTTCTTTACTGTAAAAGATACTTATGGATGCAATTTCAGCCATACAGATACAGTAGTTGTAACAATGCAAGCCCTTGTTCCGGCCTTTGCTGGTAACGATACCAATGCAGTAACAGGCAACCCACTTCCTCATCAGTTAACCGCTACCGGTGGTGGCATAGACGGCAGTTATCAATGGAGTTGGTTTCCAACAGGTGGAGTAGTACTATCCAATCCAAACATTGCAAACCCAACGGTGCAATTAAGCAACCACAAGTATGAGTTTGCCGTAAAAGTAACCGACTTTGCAGGCTGTATAGGGTACGATACAATAAAAATAACAGTCTATGACGGACCCAATTTTTATCTGCCCAACGCTTTTTCGCCCAATGGCGATGGCAACAACGATATCTTTAGGCCAATACCTGTCGGAATTTCTACTATAGAATATTTCAGAATATTTAACCGGTACGGAGAGCCCGTTTATCAAACAAATCAATGGATGGCAGGCTGGAATGGAACTTTTAAAGGAAAACTCATGGCCACCGGAACGTACGTTTGGATGATAAAAGGAAAAGATAGAAAAGGGATTGTAGTTCAACAAAAAGGAACAGTAGTGCTAATCAGATAATTTATTTTAGTATTGGTTTTTGGGTTTTGTGCGCCCGGGCGGGCTATACGCAGTACTCCGCAGCCGCCGTACAAGCCCTCAAGCTTCGCAATTGATAGTTTATACGGCGGCTTTGCGGGGTACTTGCTTCTATCCCTGGCGCAGTGCGCAGTGCGGCTTTGTTTTATTCATACTTACCTGCTATAACTTTTGCATAGTAAAATAGGCTGAAGAATTATGTAAGCTCAAATTTTACAGTTGAAATGGTTATGAGGTTTGTAATTGCAAAATTGTGGTAAATGGATTGGCTAAACCAATTAGGCATTATAGGTGTATTGAATGTGAATGAATGCATAGATGAATTTTTAGAAGATCCATTTAAAACGACGCTTGTTTTACAATCCAGTACAGGCCGCTTCGCTACCGGAAAT
>JBBQTZ010000359.1:0-3125 GCA_038234405.1 Chitinophagales bacterium | reverse complement strand
GTTTAAATCAACAAAAATTAACCGCTTGATGTTTTTATTACTTGCAAGGTATAGTAAGGCTTTATCTACGTTATTAAAAATTTTAACCGGAACAGCGGGTATTTCATATTCAAAAATTTTTTCGGCTAAAAACAGTGCCATTGAATCATCGTCTATGATACATATTTCTTCAATATCCTTAATGTTTAAATTTTCTGTTGGTAGCATAAAATTACTATAAGGTGAAGATAAAACCTTTATATAACTATTTAGCTCTAAAAGTGGCCTTTTAAAAATATAATGGTATTTTAATATTGATTAAAATAAATATTGTAATAGCTGGTATTGAAACATTAATAGTAGAAATACATCCATATTTTTTTGTATAATGTTGGGTAAAAAAGCACGGTATACCATTAGGGTGTATTAAAAAATTATAAATCCCGGTTTGGGTTAGTGAGGCCCCAACCGAGTACAGGCAGTAGTTTTCTTGTAAACTACTAACAGGCGGTTAGCTATTAATACTAATACCTGAAATTGATTAATAAAGCTTCTGAACTTTTATAACTCTCGTTAAACCTTCATCTATAAAGAAGTATTCTTCTTTTTTTACATCGGGGCCAGATGAAGTTTTTAATAAATAGGCATGGCTTACTTTAAATAACTTTTCGGGCATGTAGGATTGTTTGGCTATTTTATTTCTTTCATTTTTTGCTGCTGCACTATCCTGCAACTGCTTTATTGCCTGCTGATACGAAGCGGTAAGGCTTGTTGCCGTATTTTCCTGCAATAATTTTTGCATCAGGGTAACAGAGTCTTTACTTTGATTGAGAGCTATTAAATTGTTTTTATATTGTTCGGTTTCTTCGTAGGGTAAGGAGGCTGTACCCATGGTGCCAAAATTTAATGATTCGTATTGATTAAAATCTGGCAGGGTTGCCTTTAATTTTGCTGTTATTAAATCTTTGGCTATATCTTCTTTTGATTTGTTGCCGCAGCCAGCAAGGGCAACACATAAAAATAGTAATGCTAATCTCATACTTTAAAAATTTCTCCTAAAATAAAACAAGTATGTCACCCATCAAATTTTATATTTATTGTTAGTTCATTTGTAACCAAATTTTTCAACTGCAGCATTCGGGTTAAAAGTTGTTGATTGCAAAAGGGGGCATTATAAATTGTAGCTGCCGATTTTGGTTGGTGGGATTCTGACCAAGGCAGGAAAAGTTGTTGACTGCAAAAAAGGGCTGTATTTTAAATTATCGTTGTCTGCCTCAATTTGTGGTGACGCCGACCGGGGCAGGGGCGTGGTTGCTGTACTCACCAAACAGTACGTGCTGCGATCAATTTGAAACGCACCCGAAAAAATGTAATTAGTAGCAGCTATCCGGCCAAAAATATCCGGTATTTACAGCATTGCAAAAAATTGCTGACGCTAAAGAACGAACAGGTATAAGATTAAATTATTTATTGCTGATGGGTATTTGGAGCCCAATTGGCAAGCTTGCTATTGTGGGTAATCTTCCCATCTGTTGGGTTTTAAATTGGGGGAAGAGATGTTTATAATCAGTTAGATTTTACCGTGCAGTGCAGGTTTTTAAAAAGTGCGAACACTTATCTGGTAAGCCGAAACTATGTTTTATATGAAAGCAACTCTTTTTTTGGTGGCTTTATTGGTTTGAATTATACAAGGTATTTGCTGAGTAAGCAATAGTATGATGTTGGCTTTTTGGGAGGTATTGGTTTTGGTGGTTTTGATTTATTAAGCTCTAACAAAACCAATGAGCAACTGCAGCCATTATTTGTTAAATCTTTTAATTTTAATGTTGGGCTGAGGTATAACTATTTTCTCAGCCCAACATTTTATATAGGTTTGCAAAGCCGTTTCAATTTGATAAATTATAACAATAGGGGCGGTACCAGTTTTAATGGCAATGCTTTTAGCTTTGATATAATTTTAGGCGGCACTGCAAGGCGCAACAATTTATTTACCCGGCATTGATGGCCTTACTTCTATCTTACTAGGCAAGGTGCGTGGGTTCATTTGCAACAAATCTGCTACCATTTGCCCAATATCTTCTGGCTGTATTTTCCATTTATCTGTATCGTTTGGTGTGTGATTATTAAAATGGGTTGCAACAGAACCTGGCATAATGGTAGTTACTTTTATACCATACTTTCTTAAATCGAGCATAATAGCTTGTGTAAACCCAACCAAACCAAATTTACTGGCATTGTAAGCGGAAGCAGATTCAAAAAAATTAGTGCCGGCAAGGCTTGCAATGGTAATAATATATCCCTGCGATTGCTTTAATGCTTCAATACTTGCTTTAACGCTATTAAACACACCGGTTAGGTTGGTATCAATTGTTTCTTTCCATTGGGCGGCAGTAATATTTTCAATAGATGCAAAATGGCCTACGCCAGCGTTGGCAACCAGCACATCTAATTGTCCAAAGTGTGCAATAGTAGCCTGTACTGCGGCTGCTTCTGCCTCTAGCGAACTTACAGCCGATTCCAGGGCTAGCACTTTTGTGGCATCGCTGCTTAAAGTTGCTGCAGCTTGTTGAGCTGCTTCAAGCGTTCTGCTTGTAATGGCCACCTTCATACCGGTTTCGAGTAATGCTTTGGCAATGCCATATCCAATACCCTTACTGCCACCTGTTATATAGGCTACTTTATTGTGAAGATCATTTTTCATTAGTTGTTTATTTTTAAGTGTTTGTGTATATTATTTAAGATTGTAAAATTACTGCAATTTATGTTGGTATTTAAAAGCTGCTCGTTCAGGTACATTTCAATTTATCGCAGAACTAAGTGGATAGTGAAGGTGCTATCCACGGCCTAGCCTCGGTGGTTTGTTGCTACCGACCAAAATCCGGAGCGTCCTTTTAAAATACAACCCTTGTTTTGGTTTTTTTTAAATTGTTTGCAGCGCTTAGTATTTGGTGACGTCATCAACCACGGCCTAGCCTCAGCCGTGTATTTCCACCGACCGAAATCTGGAGTCACAGTTTGAAATGCACCCCTTGTGGGTATGTATTTCAAATTGTTTGCAGCACTTGGTTTTTGGTGAGGCCATCAACCACATCCCGGAAATTAAATCAATTTATTTTGACAATTAAAAAGCTTGGTGCATTTCAAAT
>JBBQTZ010000358.1:0-3144 GCA_038234405.1 Chitinophagales bacterium | reverse complement strand
TTGGAACAGGAATTGGCCTTTCTATCTGCCAGAAAATTGCAGAAGCACATGAAGGATTTATTGAGGCTGACGGAGAGGAAGATAAAGGAGCAGCATTCAGTATCTACCTTCCTGTAAATAATGTAAATACAATAAATCAACTGGCAGTAAAAGATGAATTAAGTAGTAAAGAAATTCATTCCTTTAATGTAAACACGCTTTTGTAAACGTAAAAAATAATGACAAAGATTTGCATTTTTTTAGTTGTACAAAAAATAATACCAATAACCTATGTATTGTTTATGCTAACCTTTCAAGTTATGTAGAGAAATTTCATTAAAAATAACCATCAATGGAAGTAAATCATCTTCAAAGTATAAATTAGCCCCACCATCAAAACATTTCTTTTTGATGTTTATCGCTAAACAAAATATCATTCCAGTTTTTTTAAGCGCACGCCTTTTTGGGGATTAGATTTCATATTTTTGTAGAAACTTAAATAAAATATTTTTTATAAATCACATTAAATATCTGTACACAATGAGAGAAGGTAACCCATTTAATATATTGCTTGCGGATGATGATGTAGAAGATTGCCAATTATTTGAGCAAGCATTAAAGGGAATTCCTATTCCAAACCGGCTTAAAATTTTTAGTAACGGAAAAGAGCTGATGAATTACCTTTTAAAAAACTCAACAGATCTTCCGGATGTACTTTTTCTTGATTTAAGTATGCCACAAAAAACAGGATACGAATGCTTAATTGAAATAAAAGAAAATAAAAAACTGGAAAATATTCCTGTATTCGTTTTTACAACCTCTATTCCAAGTTACATTGCAGGAGAGTTGGAATTGTCTAACATGTTGATAAAGTTTGGAGCACTGGATTATATTCGCAAACCCGCTGATTTTGAAAAGCTCGAACTAAGCATTCACCAGGCAATTATTAAAGTGATAGAAAAAATCGCCTAACAGACAGGAAATAAATAGGCATTAAAACAAGAGCTTAACTTGTAGAGAACCGAATATATAAAATATAGTACTCAAAAACACTTACTCAAAAACACTTACTAATAAATGAGTGCTAATAAATGAGTGCTCACCAAACAATGATTTTGACAAGAGAAAATTTAAAGCGTCCTACAGAATATAGCATATAGACGTACAAGTAAATATCTTAAATTAATTATAAGTTAATTGCTTCTCCTAAACTTACCGGAAGGGTCATATATAATTCTACCGTAAGCAGTAAAAGCAACAGGGCATAAATGCTAAACAGTCGCAAAATTTGGTTTTACAAAGAGACATCCAATACCAGATAATAGTATAAACAAAAAAATGTTGCTGCAGCCACAAAGAAAATTCTTCTACCTCTTATCTTGTGAATATTGTTTTATCTATTATGAAACTGTGGTATTTCTATTATTATCCAATTATAAAATACTGATGAATGAATGCCTGAATTAATTATATTATAGCAGGTTTTGCCGTGGTATGTTTAGACATTGTAAATATGAGTATGGTCAATCTTTTACATTTCTTCAATTCTGCAAATGCCTCTTTACTTGTACGTGTAAATATGAGTATGTTTAATCTTTTACGGCAGAATAATAAATAAAAAAACAGTAATTGAATGTATGAAGAAGGGAAGTATGCGTACAATTGTTGGCGAAAATAAAACCTACAATTCCAATGGATTTTATAGATTACTATAAAATTTTAGAAATTGATAAACAGCAACTGAGGCTGATATAAAAAAAGCTTACCGAAAGCTTGCAGTAAAACTGCAACCCTACCTTTACCTAAATCATAAAGAAGCCAATAAAAAATTTCAGGTAATAAACAAAGCCAACGAAGTTTAAGCTACCCCCGAAAAAAGAAAGATGTACAACCTGCATGGTAAAAACTGGCAACAGCAGAACAATATGAACAACAAGCACAACAACTACGATCAAGCTCGTAAAGGCAAGAATTAACAGGTGCTGAAGAGGGAGATTTTTCTTTTTTTTTAATCTATGTTTCAAGGTTCGGAGCGCCGCTGGCAAACACTACACCGGGGGCAGGGTTACAATGCAGAACCAACTCTTATTTTGATTGATGCAATGAAAACCATCTGCAAATACTCACGGTAAATGGTAAAAACATTTGCAGTACCCCACCGGCAGTTATTGAAAACGGACAGGTTATAAAGTTAAATGGCTACCGCTGCACGGATGTAAATGGCGGCCGGACAGGTGATACATACATTGCATTTACTATTACTCCTAATCCTGATTTTAAAAGACGGGCAATAATTCATTTACAAAAGCTATTATTGGTTTATACAAACCTTTTCACGTCCGAAAAACTACTATTGAAATGCTAAGGGGAAAGTGAAATCAAAAGTAAATATTGAAATACTTATTGACACTACAATTTGGCTAAAGGGAAAAGAGTTTTCGGTTAATGAAAGAACAAGGCGAATCCATTGATCTTTTTGTAACGCACGAAATACCGTTACCTGCAAACCTTACAGAGCAATAAAAAATATTGTTTATTTAATTATCTAAACTTAAATAATGATGGAAGCAGAAAACATGATACCAGGTAGTGAATTTTGTTTGTAGTACAATATTGAATATTATTTTATTTATTCCCTGCTTAAATCACATCTGATAAATACTACCAACGTTAAACAAAAAATATTTGTACTAATAAGCCAGCTAAAGCATTTTGAAAAACTGATGCGTTTTAAAAATGAGATGGATATCGATTTAGATCGCATTAAAACCATTGCTTATTATTTGCGACGAATAAAAGATTTACAACTATATATTTTACAACTTACAAAAAGCCCTCGTTTTATTAAAATACATAAAATTTTCACTAACGTTTTAGAAAGATGGTTTCTGGTGTGTGAATGATACAATTCTTTTACTTTATTGTACAACAGTTCTAACAATTTAAAAGCTCAACTTTATGTTATTAAAATTTTTACTTAAAAATAAAAGATGATAACTGAAAATAAAAAAGACATAATAGTTTTAGAAATACAACCTGAAATACCGGTTAAAGTTACCCCAATCAAATTGCTTGAACCTGAAATACCTGATTTAAAACCAGTGGAAGTTATTGAGCCAATCACCTACGTACAAAAAGATGATTACAATGAAGCAATGAATAGTT
>JBBQTZ010000357.1:0-3171 GCA_038234405.1 Chitinophagales bacterium | reverse complement strand
ACTGTTACTGCTGTTTGCGGTATAGTTTCAATATTTATTTCATTTAAATGCCCTGTAGCTGCTGCCGAAAATACTGCTACTAAATCATTTTTTATCCTTGGTATCACTACTTCAGTTTCCGGGTCTCCCAAGCGGCAGTTGTATTCAATTACAAAAGGCTCGTCGCCTACTTTAATAATTCCTATAAAAACGATACCAATGTATACAAAGTTTTCTGTTTGTAAACCCTTAACAGTTGGTTCTACAATCATTTTTTTAACTTTCAGCATAAAAGCTTCATCGGCAAACGGCACAGGACTTACAGCTCCCATTCCACCGGTATTAGGGCCTTTATCTCCCTTGCCAATACGTTTATAATCTTTTGCCTCCGGCAGCAGTACATATTCTTTTCCATCAGTTAGTACAAATACACTCAACTCTATTCCTGATAAAAATGCCTCTATTACTACTTTTTTACTTGCCTCGCCAAACTTACTTCGCAGTATCATTAGCTCAAATTCTGCCAAAGCTTCTATATGATTATTGCAGATTAATACACCTTTTCCGGCAGCTAAACCATCTGCTTTTATTACTATTGGTAACGCATGATTTTTAATGTATTCAACTCCGGCAGCATAATTGGTTTCATTAAACTCCATGTAAGAGGCTGTAGGTATTTGGTTACGGATCATGAACTCCTTTGCAAAAGCTTTGCTTCCTTCCAGGTTTGCAGCCTCTTTTGAAGGGCCAATTACCTGTATGTGTTGAGTAGCCACATTACCTGAAAAAAAATCATAAATACCATTAACCAATGGTTCTTCCGGCCCAACTATCAGCATACCGATACTGTTACTTATACAGAAAGTTGAAAGTGCTTCAAAATTATTAATGCTAATGGCAATATTTACTCCAATTGCAGCAGTACCTGCATTACCTGGTGCTATAAAAAGTTTTTCACACAAGGGGCTCTGTTTAATTTTCCATGCTAAGGCATGCTCACGGCCACCACTGCCGATGATAAGAATATTCATTTTTTTAGGAAGTATTTAATTAACTAATTTTTTTATAGAATTGAAGCTAAAGTAAACTAACAAAGCTCTAAAACTATCATTATTTTTTCAACGGTAGTAATAAGTAAATAGTGTTTGCCTGTGGTAAAAAGAATTTCCCTATTTTAGGCATCTAATTATTTTTTAACAAAATAAATTGACTATATGAGTGAACAAGTAAAATCTGTTAAACATCCTAGGGGGCTTTATGTATTGTTTTTTACAGAAATGTGGGAGCGGTTTGGCTTTTATCTTATGATTGGCATTTTGCCTTTATTTTTACGGGCAACAGATAAAGGTGGCAGAGCAATGGATAATGCCCTATCTATAGATATTGTGGGCACTTATGTAGCACTAGTTTACTTAACACCATTTATTGGTGGCTTATTGGCAGACAGGTATCTAGGCTATAGAAAATCTATATTTTTTGGTGGAGCTTTAATGGCGATTGGATATTTAATAATTGGCATACCTGGCAGCAACACCTTACTTTTTGCCGGGCTAGGTTGTGTTATTGTTGGTAATGGTTTTTTTAAGCCCAATATCAGTACACTTTTAGGTAATATTTACAATACAGATGAACTTAAGCCAAAAAAAGATATTGCCTACAATATTTTTTACATGGGCGTAAATATAGGAGCCTTTATCTGCAATTTTGTTGCGGCTTATTTAAGAAATAACTACAACTGGGGTTATGCATTTATGGCAGCCGGCGTAGGTATGATTATAGGGTTAATATGGTTTGCCTTTGGCCAAAAACATGTAAAACACGGAGATATAATTAAGCCTGTACAAAAAGAAGACATGCAAATGTCGAAAATTGTATTATACGTGTTTGCGCCAGCCATCATTGCAGGCACAATTGGCTGGATGATACCCGGTAATATTATTGGGTCAGACTCTAACGATGCATTTATTTTTGCCTGCGTACCCATTGTTATTTTTTATTTTAGTATTTGGGCAAGATGCACCGGCTTTGATAAAAAACGCATTGGCACATTGCTTACCCTTTTTGGCGTTGCAATTATTTTCTGGAATATATACAATCAAAACTCTACTGCACTTACCATTTGGGCAGATACCTATAGTTACCGGGAAACGCCTGCTGCTGCCGAAAAATTATTAACTCCTTTTGGATTTTTAGAAAAAGTAAATACCAATCCGCAGGAAGTACCTTTAATTGACGGCCAGTTTAGAACTAAATTAGGTGCCGATGGCAAAGTAGTGACTGAAATGGGTATTAATCCATATTTTAAAAATTTACCTAAAGAAAAATGGCCTCCGGAAGGCCAGGATCTTAAATTAATTTCAACAGAAATATACCAGTCTATTAATCCATTTTGGATAATACTACTAACGCCGGTGATAGTTGGTTTATTTGGTTGGTTGCGGTTACGGAAGAAAGAGCCTTCTACACCAGAAAAATTTGCCTGGGGTACCATCATTGCTGGCTTATCCTCACTGGTAATGGTTTTTGCTTGTTTAGCTACAGATATTTATCAAAACAAAGTTTCTTCCGGATGGATCTTTGCATCGTATGGAGTTTTTACCATTAGTGAACTATTTATGAGCCCGGTGGGCCTATCGCTGGTATCAAAAGTAGCTCCCAGAAGGTTTACTGCGTTGATGATGGGTGGCTGGTTTATTACTACCTCTTTGGGCGGAAAAATATCCGGAATTTTAGCTGGCTTTTGGGATCAGTTTGATAACAAAGCCGTATTTTTTGGCATTAGCGCAGTAGCAGCAATTGTGGCAGGTATACTGCTTTTTCCGCTTACAAAAAAATTGGCAAAAGTAGTGGAAGAGGCAACTTCACTTTCTGAATAACCATTACAAGAGGCTTTTAATTTAAACCCTGCTTTTGCAGTTGAAATCGTACTAAGGTTTACAAGTACAAAAGCTGGGTAAAATAAAAAATAATCTAAAAATAGGTGCATTTCAAATTATCTCATCACTTAGTTTATGGTGAGGACACCAACCACGGCCAAGCCTCGGTAGGGTTTGCCCACCAACCAGCACCGGGAGAAAATATTTGAAATGTACACCTAAAAAAGGCGCTACCTGTGTATCGTCTTTTTTATTTATCTTCCTTTTTTCAAAAAAATAAACAACGCTTATGTCTGAGAAAAAAAATTTTCAACCT
>JBBQTZ010000356.1:0-3176 GCA_038234405.1 Chitinophagales bacterium | reverse complement strand
GAAATAAAAGTAGCAGAGCCCGAAAGCCCTTATGGATTTACCTATGCCGATTACTTAACCTGGAACTTTAAAGAAAGGATTGAATTGATAAGGGGCAAGATTTTTAAGATGAGTCCTGCACCAACTTTTACACACCAGCGGATATTAATGAATATTGGGTTACAATTTGCGACTTATCTTAAAGGTGAATTATGCAAATGTTTTTTTGCACCAGTTGATGTAAGATTAAAAGGTAAGCCATTTAGAAAGATAAAAAGAAGGGATGATGAAATAACCACTGTTGTGCAGCCAGACATTATTGTGGTATGCGACCCAGAAAAATTAAAAGATGACCGCAGTGTAGATGGAGCACCTGAACTTGTGGTGGAAATTTTAAGCCCGGGAAATACCAAAACTGAAACAAAATATAAATTTGATTTGTACGAAGAAAATGGCGTGTTGGAATATTGGGTTGTTTATCCTGAGTATCAACAAATTTATGTTTACTTATTAAATGAACAGGATGAGTATGGAAAGCCCGTTATTTATGAAGCCGATGAAAATATTTCATCTGTTGTATTAAAGGGGCTAAGCATTCCAATGAATGAACTTTTTAAATTATAATTTACCTGGATGTTTATTGATAAAGCATAAGGATAAAGCTGTTTTAGTATAATAATATAATTGGCAATTAATAAGTTTTCAAATTTAGAAATCATCTATTTAATTCATGGCAAACATTTCATACAAAAACTTTACTATTGGTGTAGAAGAAGAGTATATGGTACTTGACCCCATAACAAAGGAGTTGAAAAGCCATGAGCAGAAAATAGTACAAGAAGGGCAAAAAATTATAAGGGATAAGGTAAAAGCAGAAATGCACCAGGCAGTAGTAGAAGTTGGCACAGATATTTGTAGAGATGTAGATGAGGCATTTCAAGATGTAGGCACACTTCGTAAAACAATTAGTAGTATTGGAGAAGGGCTTGGGCTATGGATTGGCGCCTCGGGTACACATCCTTTTAGCCATTGGCAAAGCCAGTTAATTACAGATCATATTCGCTACAACGAGTTGGTAAACGAACTACAGGAAGCTGCCCGCAGCAATCTTATTTTTGGGTTACATGTACATGTAGGCATGGAAAACAGGGAACTAGCCATACATATAGCAAACTCTGCAAGGTATTTTTTACCACATATTTATGCACTCAGTACTAATTCTCCTTTTTGGGAAGGAAGGAAAACAGGATACAAATCTTTCCGTACTAAAGTTTTTGATAAATTTCCCCGTACAGGCATACCAGATTTTTTTGAAAGCATTGAGGCTCACGAAAATTATGTAAAGATTTTAGTGAAAACAAATTGTGTAGATAATGCAAAAAAAATATGGTGGGATTTGAGGGTGCACCCTTTCTTTAATACAGTAGAATTTAGAATTTGTGATATACCGATGACGGTTCAGGAAACAATAGCTATTGCTGCTTTGTTCCAGGCATTGTGTGCCAAACTGTACAAACTACGCATGCAAAATCTAAATTTTATTATGTACTCCCGTGCATTAATAAATGAAAACAAATGGCGTGCAAGCCGTTATGGTATTGATGGAAGTTTAATAGACTTTGGAAAAGAAAGTGAGGTAAATACCCGGGTACTTATTTATGAGCTACTCGATTTTATAGATGATGTGGTGCCACACCTTGGAAGCCGCAACGCCATTAACTATGTACAAACAATATTAGAGAAGGGGACCGGTGCCGACAGGCAATTAAAAGTTTATGAACAAACCGACAGCCTGGTAGATGTGGTAGATTATATTCACTCAAGTTTTTTGGAGGGCCTGTAATTTGGCAGGGCAAAAAGGGGAAAAGGGCTGCTGGGTGCAGGCCTTTTTTATTATTTCTTTTTGATGGTTTATGCTAACCGTACCGCAAAAAGTTTTTGAAACGGCAGACATGGTAAAAGGTTGGGATGGTAGTTTTAACGGACAACTGCAACCCGTAGGTGCATATATCCGGGTGATTTCTTTTACAGATATTGATGGAAGAAAAAAAGGACTACAGGGTACAGTTATGCTAATAAAATAATTTGCCCGGATTATACAATGAGCCTAGCCTTCCTTTCCGCCAACTCTGCCCCGTAATTTTTAGCCGGGCTAACAACGTTGCCACTATTTGGTTTGCCCCAAGCCGCAGAAAATATGCATATTTACCTTTATAATAGTGGCGGATTTACTGCTAATGCCAGGGAACGGCATTGACTAAACCAAGTTACTTTGTCATTGCACAACGTTTTGAAACAAGGATGTTGCCGACAAATTTTTTGTGATGGATAATGAACAGAAAACAAACACTAAATATTTACCTCATTCTAATATCGTGTACTGATTTTCGCAAAAACAAGGAAATATAAGGTGAAACGCCGCAGTTTTGCAAAGCCCTCGTTAATTGCGGATTTTTCTTTTCCTGTCAATTTCCCCTTTAATTTTTTCAACAATTAACTGTTTAAATTTTTCAATTTGCCGTTTATTATCAATAAACCATAAGTCACGGTTTATCAATCTAAATTTGGTTGGGTTGTCAATTTTACTAAGGCTTATAAATGCAAATGTTGTAATAGCTGTGTCAGATGCCGGCCGTGTCCAGGTGTTTACAATTTCCTTTGTGTCAGGATAATACAAGGTTACATACAACCAGTAATCGTGGTAATAATTTTCCTTATTTTTTTCTGGCAATGGTGTTAAAGAGTTAATGGCGAGTTTTTTATTATACGCCTGCATTTCAAAAGATGCCCAATTGTAACCGGTATCACGTTTTGAAATAAATTCAATATTACCTGGCGGGTTAAAATTAGCATTTACTTTATGTAGCTCCCTGATTGCGTCAATAACTTCTCTTTCACTTGCTTGAATTTTCCAGGATTCTACAAAAAGATAGCTTCCAGCTAATCCTCCGGTTTTTTGTCTTGAAAATTCGTTTGCAGCAAAAAGAAAGAAACAACCTAATAAAGTAATTACAGTCCAAAATATCCAGCGGCTGTTTTTCGTAATTGAGTTTAGTTTTTTTAATCCGAAAAATAATAAGACGGTAAAAAGTATTAATAAAGGAAATCCCATGTCAATTTTTATATTTTTTTTATTATTCTGTAAAATAGCATTTAATAATTTAATAAGTATTTTAAAACTTCCTGACGCAATTGCA
>JBBQTZ010000355.1:0-3186 GCA_038234405.1 Chitinophagales bacterium | reverse complement strand
TGGCTTCCTGGTATTGAACATCTCATGGCGAGTTCCTTGATTTGTAGGCTGATATGATAAATTTCACGTGTCCCAAAAGTCGGGAGCCTTTTTATTCGAAGCCCCGTCCTGCGCCATTCGGACGGGGCTTTTTGAGCCGGGCATTGGCTTCCTGGTATTGAACATCTCATAGCGAGTTCCTTGATTTGTAGGCTGATATGATAAATTTCACGTGTCCCAAAAGTCGGGAGCCTTTTTATTCCAAGCCCCGTTTGACTGGCGTCAGCCGGGCGGGCCCGTCCGACTGACGCCAGTCCGAATGGCTCAGGCCGGGCGGGCTTGATTTTTTTCTTACTTGTTTTTATCAACCTGTCCCATAAAAATCGGGAGAAAAAAAGTAAACAGATGCCATCTTAAAATTGTAAAGAGTTTGCGAACAAAATACTTAATCCTAAAAAATTACTACTTCATTTAATAAGTAATTCCGCTAACTTCAAATACTTACCTAATTTTACTTTGTTAAAAAATGCCCTTATCATTATAAAAAACAAGTTTAAAAACACGTGCAACTATTATGTTAATCAATCGCAGGGTACAAACCCTTGATGAATTTACCATCCAGCAAATGAGAAAAGTACCCAATGCAACAGGCGAACTTTCTGGCTTATTAAGAGATATTGGCCTTGCTGCAAAAAGAGTAAACGTAGAAGTGAACAAAGCCGGACTGGTAGATATATTAGGTGATATTGGTGCAGTAAATGTACAGGGTGAAGAAGTAAAAAAGTTGGACATTTATGCTAATGACCAGTTTGTAGGGGTGTTACGGCATGGCATCAGTTGTGCTGGTATTGGCAGCGAAGAACTGGATGATGTGGTAATATTTGATGATGAAATAAGTAATAACAGTAAATATGTTTGCCTTTTTGATCCCTTGGATGGCAGCAGCAATATAGACGTAAACGTATCGGTTGGTACCATATTTAGTGTATTAAAACGAATAACACCCAAGGGTACTCCGGCTACAAAAGATGATTTTTTGCAGGCAGGCACCCGGCAGGTGGCAGCAGGGTATATTATTTATGGTTCTTCTACCATTTTGGTTTATGCTACAAGACGGGGCGTAAATGGCTTTACGCTTGATCCTTCTATTGGGGAGTTTACCCTTAGCCATCCTGACATACAATGCCCGCCTGCCGGAAAAATATATTCAGTTAACCACGGAAAATTTTTTCAATATGAAAAAGGCGTAAGAGATTATATTGAAATTTGCCAACGTAAAGAAAAAGAAAGTGGTGGTCCTTACACCCAACGGTACATAGGTAGTATGGTGAGTGATGTGCATCGCAACCTGATTATGGGTGGTATTTTTATGTATCCTGCAATAAAAGATAAGCCTGGCGGTAAATTGCGCTTATTGTATGAATGCAGTCCTTTTGCATTTATAATAGAAGTAGCTGGTGGTATTGCTACGGATGGAAAGCAACGCATATTAGATATTGTACCCGATAAAATTCATGCCCGTACGCCATTTTATGTAGGCAGTAAACTAATGATGGAAGAATTAGAAAGGTATATGAATGGATAGCCAAATTGTTACTATATATACAAAACGATAAAAAAGAAGAATTAATCAGTTAACAAACTACTTATTTTTAGTTAATCCATCCCAATACAAGCACCAAATTCCTTTACTTTGCAGCAATAATTTTAGCACCGTTCGTTTAGTTACATAGTATTATGCCAAAAATCATCATATCGGTAAAAAACCTTACAAAAAATTATGGAAATTTTCAGGCAGTAAAAGGTATTTCTTTTGATGTATATGAAGGAGAAATATTTGGTTTGCTGGGCCCCAATGGCGCAGGCAAATCAACCACGCTGGAAATTATTGAAACCCTACGGGATAAAACTACCGGAGAGGTTATTGTAAATGGAATGAATCTGGATAATAACGTAGTTAAAATTAAAAAAATCATCGGTGTTCAATTACAAACTTCAGGCTATTATCCCGGGCTAAATTTACTGGAGCTAATAGAACTTTTTGCTGGCTTATACAATCAAACAGTAAATGGTAAAGAGTTACTGGCACTTGTAAACCTGGAGGACAAAGCAAAAAGTAAATTTAAAGAGCTGAGTGGTGGACAAAAACAACGCTTTTCAATAGCTACCACACTAATAAATAAACCCCTGATTGTATTTTTAGATGAACCAACTACAGGGCTGGATCCACAGGCAAGAAGAAACCTTTGGGATTTAATAAGGGGTATTAGAGCAAAGGGAACTACTGTAATTATTACAACGCACTATATGGATGAAGCTGAGCAGTTATGCGACAGAATTGCCATTTTGGACGAAGGGAAAATAATTGCTTTAGCAACGCCTGATAAATTGATTGATGACTTAGTGGAGAGTGGTTTTGAGCGGCCAAAACAGGTTAAAGCCGCCAACCTGGAAGATGTATTTATTCACCTTACCGGCAAAGAAATTAGAGAAGAATAATTTTATAAACATAAAAAATCAACAATTAACAATGAAACATTTCTTTTTAAGTATTGCCCTATTATTAGTAGCTGGCACACTAATTTTTGCCCAACCCAATCCAAAGAAAGGTACAGTTACTAAAAAAGCTGCCGGTGCAAAGGCCACTATAGCTGATACCACAGTTAAAGCAAAAAAACTTTCAACGCTAAAAAATGCACTCGATTCTTTTAGTTATTCACTTGGCATGAACATAGCCAATAATCTTAAACAACAAAATATTGAAAACATCAGTAATGCGGCTATGATTAAAGGCATGAACGATGTATTTAAGAAAAAGCCAACCGAAATAAATGAGCAAGAGGCAAACAACAGTATTCAAACAAAAATACAGGGCAATCAAGCTAAAAAATCGGGTGCAGAAAAAAGTAAATCTGCAGCATTTTTAGCCAAAAATAAAACACGTAAAGAAGTAATTACGCTGCCAAGTGGCTTGCAATATGAGATACTAACAAAAGGTGATGCTACCTCAGTAACTCCAAAATTACAAGATACTGTGGTTGCACACTATGCAGGCACATTGATAGACGGCAAAAAATTTGATAACTCTTACGATAGAGGACAGCCACTTACAATACCGGTAGCAGGTGTTATAAAAGGATGGACAGAGATTTTGCAACTGATGCACATTGGCGATAAGTTTAAAGTATTTATTCCAAGTGAATTGGG
>JBBQTZ010000354.1:0-3234 GCA_038234405.1 Chitinophagales bacterium | reverse complement strand
TGCCATTCATAACCAAACTGCTGCGTTGGTTAATTACCAGTTGTTGAGCCGAAGTGGTTGTAACCATTAATAGGCAAATAGCAATAAATGTGTTGGAAATCTTTTGTGTAAAGTTGGAGGTTGTAGTTGTCGTTGTCATTTTAGGTGGATTTGGAATTAAGTATTCCAGTTCCGTGCCAGTTGAAAAAATAGCTGATAAACAACAATTTAGACTAGCTGCTTTTTGCCGCTGTCTCTACTAAATAGATGATATTCCAAATAACGGAATAAAACTTCAGGTTGGATCAGCTATAAATTATCCTTTAAAGTAAGGGGCATTTCACTTTTTAATCTTTACCAAAGAATGAAATACATGCCATACCTGTAATTTAAAAATAAAAGGATTATGTTTTTTGTTTGCAAACGAAGGCTGGTTATGGCCTTGAATAAAAAGTGCTAGCTCAATAGGGTGAAAGCTTTTAGAACAAAATATTTAATCCTGAAAAATAATTTCCAGGCAAATAAAAAAGGCAATTGAAACTACGTTCAATTGCCCTTTTTATACAGACCCTATTTACTTTTCGGTTGTATGATTAAACCGATCCTTGCGTTTTAATTACTTAGTTACCTCTTATCACCCATTTGCTGCATGGCCATTATCTGGCGCATGGTTTTTTCCATGCCCTCGCTGCTGCCATCTAAGAAAATAACATTACCTTTTCCGTATTCAGCAAAGTTTTTAATGGCTTCTGTCCACATACTAAAGAGAATTACATTGGTATCAAGGTTGGCCTGCTTCATTTGCTCTGCTGCCTGGCTCATACCCTTGGCTACTTCTTCCCGGAACAAAGCCACACCTTGTCCACGTAACTGCGCCGCTTGTCTTTCCGCCTCTGCTGCAATTTTAATGGCGTTACCTTCAGCTTCTGCAGCTTTTGTTTTGGTAATCAATAAAGCCTGACCTTCATTTTCAGCAGCAGCTTTCAGGTTGTTACTGGCAACCACTTTGCTCATGCTGGTAATAATGGCTTCATCAAAAGTAATATCATTTATTTGCAAATCCTGTAAATGGTAACCCCAGCTTTCCAGTTGAATGTCCACCTGGTCTTTTACATTATCAACAATATCCCTGCGCACATTTAAAACCTCCGCTTGTCTTTTGGTAGATACAAATGCCCGTATGCTTCCTTCAACAGTTCTTATCAGCGCCTGCATCAAATCTTTATCGCTTATAAATTTAAAGGCCACGTTCTTAATGGTTTCTTCATCTACATTCAATACAGAATACAGGAGCATTGATTTAAAATAAACATTGGCCTGGTCAACCGTTACTGCCTGAAACTCCAGCTCTACCGAACGATTTTGAATACTCACCCTTTTGTACAACTGGTCTAAAAAAGGTACTTTAAAATTCAGTCCGGGTCTTTTAATACTGTGGTATTTTCCCAACCTGGTTACTACGCCAATTGTTCCCTGGTTAATAGTAAACAAGCCGCCGGCTATCAGCAAAAATATTGGGATAAGCCACCAAAAATCTTTAATTACTTGCATTGTTTTTAAATTTAGGTTTGAAGATAGTTGTTTTTCCAATTAGTAAATGAAATGCGCATTTGCTGAGTGCATTTTAATTTCCCGCTGTTTATTTTGGAAGTAAAAAGTTAATAAGTTGCCGGTAATAAATAAGTATTTAAAGATGCTGTTTTGTAAAAGATGCGAGGCTAACAATTCGGTAACACAAAACAAGCTCTTTGCAAACCATCCCTCCCAGCCTGCAAAAAAGTCTAAAGTTGCAGGTTTAATGCTCTCCGGGCTTAAAGGCAACGATTTAGCACAAGCATCCGGACTTTCAAATATGCTTCGTTTGTTGGGTGGTGCAATAGGAATAGCGGTAACCAACACATTTGTTACCCGGAGATTTGCAATACACAGAGGCGATTTAATTGGTAATATTTCGATGTACAATCCCGAATCAAACGAACGGTACTATGGGTTGGTAAAAACGTTTCAAAGTCAGGGGAAATCTATACAGGAAGCTCAACAAATGGCAGCAGGTGCAATGGAAGGTGCCGTATCTTTACAATCGGCAATTATGAGCTATGCTGAAGGGTTTTTATTTATTGGAATAATTTGCCTTGCAGTATTACCATTGGTGTTTTTTGCAAAAATAAAAAAAGGTCAGCAAACTGATATAAGTGTTGTTCATTAGAAAAAAATAAAAAACTCAACATTAAATTTCGACAAATGAAAAAAGCGTTGTCATTCGGATTTATAATTTGTTTATTGGGTATGAAAGTTCATGCACAAAATGGTAAAATAACTGTTACCGTCACAAATTTCAAAAGCCAAAAAGGCTTGGTTTTGTGTTGCCTGAATAATAAAGAAGATGGCTTTCCCGGCAAGCAAAAAAAAGCCCTTAGCTGCCAAAAGATAGGCATTGCTGGCAGTAAGGCGCAGTTTACGTTTTTAAATCTAGTGCCAGGTACTTATGCATTGGCGGCCTACCACGATGAGAACAACGACGGTACTTTAAACACAAATTTTTTAGGCATACCAAAGGAAGGTGTTGGTATTTCTAATAATAAAATGAGAAATTTCAGTTCGCCGAAGTACAACGACGCTAAATTTGTTGTACCTGCAAATGGCGAAATTAAAATGGAGATTAAATTAAAAAATTATAATTGATGATGAGTACGCATATCTCTAAAGAGACTTTTAAATTCTTTACAGCAATTGAAAAAAACAACAACAAACCCTGGTTTGAAAAAAACAGGTCTACATACGAAGCGGTAACTGAAAATTACCTGGCATTTATAAATGAACTTTTGTTGTTGATTAGAAAGATAGAACCGATTTGTGAAAAAGATTTGAAAAAATATGCCGGTCGTATTTATCGGGATATCCGTTTCTTAAAAGACAAAAGCCCCTACAAAAACCATATTAGTGGATTAATTGAAAGAGCGGCTGAACATAAAAAATGCCCGCTCTATATCCATATCCAGCCCGGCGTTAGCTTTATTGGCGGCGGCGTTTGGCAGCCCGAGCCGGATTTATTAAAAAACGTACGCCAGGAAATAGATTACAACGGTTCTGATTTTAATAAGATAATCAACAAAAAATCCTTCATCAATTGTTTTGGAAAAATTGAAGGCGAAAGTTTGGTTAGACCGCCCAAAGGATATGAACCCGATAACCCCAATATCGAATTACTAAAACTAAAGCAGTACATCGTAAAAAAGAATTTTACGGATGCCGAGG
>JBBQTZ010000353.1:0-3269 GCA_038234405.1 Chitinophagales bacterium | reverse complement strand
CTAATATTGCCCATAAAAAGAAGTGAGGTTTTTAGGGCCCCTACATCATTTGAAATAAGGGGCCCCATTGATAGGCTCTTACTTAGAGAAACTATCAATGGGGCAGCGGTGTTTAAATTGGTTATAGCTGCTGGCGGATTTATTTAAAAACCAAAAGGTTGTATTGCGGCTTTAACCAATTTGTTTTTAAATAATTATATGGGTTGGTGAACTTAAATGGTTCCTATAAAAAATTGTTATTGCTGCTTTATAATGCCTTTCCTTCGCTGAGGTTTTTAATGGCCGCTTCCAGCATTTTTTTATTTTCCTCGTCGGGTGCTTGTGGCAATGCTGCTTTGGCAAAATCCAATGCTTTTTTGTAATTATCCATGGCAGCGTACATACGCATCATACCGGCATTGGTAGGCCAGGCTCCTTTAAATTTGGTGTAGTTTTTTTGAAATACTACCATGGCTTCTGTTAGCATTTTTTCATTGAGTAATTGTCGGCCATAGTTATGCAACTCCTGCACTGTGGCTAGATCGGAGGCTTGGTTAAGTGTGGTGCTTGCTTCTTCCTGGTTACCCAATTTTTTTAAAATATTGGCTTTTATGTTCAAGGCGCTGAACGAATTTTTTCCACCTATGAGGGGGTTTATTGCCAGGTTAATCCAGTTGAGGGCTTCCTCGAGGCTGATATTATTTTGCAGGCACCATTGGGCGGCGGCTTCTAAACTTGCAGGCTCAAAACTTAGGGTTCCACTCAATTGCTCTTGTAGGCTTTTAAGGATGGTGGCTTTTAAAGCTACCTGTACTTTGATGGGAAAACTCCATTTTTCCCACGCCAAATTAATGACTATACTGCTGTCTGTTTGGTTAACAAAATCGTACACAAGTCTTTCTTGCAGGTTGGGTAAATTCTTTTGTTGTACAGTGCTTACCTGCAGTACATCTAACTCTTTTCTGTAAAAATAACTACCCCATGCATGGTAATTTTTATTGAAGATGAGTACGCTGCTATCTTGCGCTACTGCAATAAAAAAAGCGTATTTACCGGCTGGCAATATTTTTCCGTTAATGGTTACATCGGTTGAAAACTCCATGGTAGTACACTCGTTGGCACCTGCCCGCCAAGGCGATGGCAAGTTGGATCCATAGCCTAATACCTGATAGCCAAAGGGTACAATATTACTGCCATAAATTTTTCCATCCCGGCCTTTTACACCCGGAGAATTATAGTAGATGGATATATTGGTAACTCCAATTGTTCTGCCTGTAGTGCAAACATAATTGGCGGTTTCTGGCAATCGCAATGCCTGGCTATTGATTTGCTGCAAACAAACGGCGAGTAATAAAATGGTGGAAAGTAAATGTTTTTTCATGCTGTACTTTTTTTGCAAAATAAATTATACACACTGAATAAAAAAATTCTAGTCAGGGATCTTACATTTTTTTTGATTATTGTTTAATAAACTGTCCCCCCTTATTTGTAATCCATCAAATGGCACAGTTCTTCGGCCTGGCCTATTTAACAGCAGGTTTAAGCGTTTGGTACATTTAATTTTGTGATTAAAGCAGGAAGGAATAAATTGTTGATTTCCCAAACAATTGCACAGTGAATTCCTAAACAATCATGAACTATATACTTTCTAAATTGTGTGATGCGGTGCCAGTCAATAGTTGGGTGTCTCACTTAAAAATGGTCCGGAATTCAATTTGCAGCTTCGCCAGTTATTTCGAAGTGTTGTAATACAGCACCTACAGTTTTGCTATCATTAATAAGTGTGTTAAAGGAGAGATTATTTATGCACAGTACAATTTTATTACTGCTATCAATAATATCTATAATAAGGAGAATTGGTGTTCGGCTAGCCATAAATAATTCCAGATTATAATGAACGATAATATTTTTGTTTTACACCATTCTTAAACACTAAATCAACATTTTTTAAGTTTACTTTTAATAAGATCTGCCAGGTTGATAAATTCAATGCCAATTGGCTTACTAAATTCCACGATACTATCAATATCGCTGGAAGGACTGAAATCGGCTCGAACCACTGATTTAAAAAGCCCTATTGAGCTTACATGAAACTTAGTTATTAGCTCTAGCCTAAGTTGTGAAAGAATTTGTTTTATACTATTCAACTCAGTCATGCAAAAACTACAATAAAATTTTAATTTGCCATGGCCAGCAACAACTGTGTGATATAAATAAAATACTACCAATAAAGGGCTGTTAGATTTAAAAAATGAGCTTGCGCAAACTTAGGCAGGGGGCGTTAACTGAAGGTAACTGAAGAAAGATGTTTTGCCTAACCAACCTTGCAGTACTATTTTTTGCAGGTGAGCAGCCATTACCTTGCTGCTGATTCAATTGTAAGAAAATTCGAAAGTACCGTTTGGCTAAATTTTGGGATCAGGAATACAAGCACGCTGCTGAAAACCAGTGAGATAAGCTGTTTGTACAATAGCTATTTATAAAACACTACTGAGAAGTTTGATACTGTAGAGAGATAAGGAATGGAACCAAAACAATAAGCCCTGACTAAAAAAAATCTAGTCAGGGCTTTTCAATTTTATTTTGATTATTGTTTAATTAACTGTCCTCTTATTTCACCACCAGGAAAAGCTGCTGAATGAATATTTACATAATATAAATTAGCATTTAAATCTGCCTCCTGTGTGGCATCTAATGCCATGGAAGTAAAATTTATTGGTGAGATAATGGGTACCACAAAACCAAATGCTACGCCTCCATTAACACCGGCAGCTCCTTTATGAATGTGAGCTACAGTAGGTGTAATACCTGCAAACTGAACATTAATTGTAAAAATTTTTGTACTATTATTAAAAGTTAGTGTAGCTGTACCCGTTGCAGCAGATGCATTGGAAGGCACCTCACTTGTACCATTAATTACGGCTTTAAATACTACGTTCGGATTTGGAGCCGGATCGTCTTTTTTACAAGATGATACTAATATTACCATTGAGGTTAATATAGTTAAAAGAAAAGTGTTACGCATAAAGTAATTTTTAATTGTTTATAATTAATGAAGTATTTGAATAAGATTTGAATAACATAAATTTTTGGTAAAAGGTTGCCTTCACTTAAAAAAATAAATTTCTTACTGATACAATACTCCCAACTGGCATAGTGATTATTGTATTATACTTTTTAAGGTTCCATTTGTTAAATCCTAAATATTTAACCCAACGCTCACCCTACAATGTTTTTGTGTATGCATTTAGCTTGTTGATACATATTGCTAAAAATCTTATAATTTTTTT
>JBBQTZ010000352.1:0-3287 GCA_038234405.1 Chitinophagales bacterium | reverse complement strand
GCCTCACTTACTTTTGAGCTGGAAACCAGTCAGGCATTGGGCTTTGGCTTCCGCTGCGGATTTTTAGGCATGCTGCACATGGAAATTATTCAGGAGCGGTTAGAGAGAGAATTTAATCAAACTGTAATTACTACTGTACCTAACGTAAGTTTTATTGCTTATACAAATAAAAACGAAGTGATAACGGTTAATAATCCTACGCAAATGCCTGACCCTACCAGGATTACTAAAATTGAAGAGCCATTTATTAGGGCGCAAATGATTAGTAAGCCAGAATATATTGGCAACATAATGACGTTGTGTATTGGCAAAAGGGGTGTATTGGTTAGCCAGGGATACCTAACTCCTACCAGGGTGGAATTAAGTTTTGATATGCCATTAACCGAAATTGTTTTTGATTTTTATGATAGGTTAAAGAGTATAACAAGAGGGTATGCTTCGTTTGATTACCATCCTATAGAATACAGGCCAAGTGATATTGTAAAGATGGATATTTTATTAAATGGTGAAAAGCTTGATGCTCTGAGTGCATTGATACATAGAGCAAGGGCACATGAGTTTGGCCGTAAATTATGCGAAAAATTGAAAGAACTGTTGCCTCGTCAGCAGTTTCAAATAGCTATACAGGCTAGCATTGGCGCTAAAGTAGTAGCAAGAGAAAATATTAGTGCTATCCGTAAAGACGTAACTGCAAAATGCTACGGAGGAGATATAAGCCGCAAGCGTAAATTATTAGAAAAGCAGAAAGAAGGTAAAAAGCGGATGAAACAAATTGGGAATGTGGAAGTGCCGCAAGAAGCATTTTTGGCTGTGTTAAAGTTGAATGATTAGCTTGATATACTACTCACCAAACAGTATTTTGGAATTGGAAAGCTGTACGGGATTTTAACTGCTGGACAGTTGCGTATTTCAAGATATTTTTTATCTGGAAATATCTTGAAACACTTATCTAAATTGGCTTTTTAAAGTTTATTACTATTTAAACTGCAGCGCTGGTTTAAAAGAAATTTAGCAAACAATTTTGGGTATTTTCTTTGATGTTTATCGCTTGTTTTTTGCCAGTACCTTACTGGTTTCTTCTCTATAAATGCGGATAAGATGAGATTTTAACAGTGCCACTTTTGGCAGGTCTTCGTTTTGTACCGTCATGCTTACAGACATGGAGGGCTTAGCGGGCATGTGGCAATCAATACAGTTTTTCTCCAAATTAAAACCGGCTGTTTGCTTAACTGTGCAAAATGTTTTTTTTGCTGTATTGTGGCAGTTCATACACCGGCTGGAAAACAACGCAACATTACCCCGCTCTTTATCGTGTGGACTATGGCAGGTATTACAAGTAATGCTGCTACTGTTTAAGAAGCATTTACTGTTTTTTAATAATCCATATTGGTTGCCATGAACATCAATATTATCGGTATTGGAGTTAGCAGTATTAATAGCAGCTGTATCAAAGAAATCAGACAAATTATCCCCCGCAGTATATGCAAATGAGGGTGTAGTTTTTTGCAGGTTACCCCCATGGCACAAAATGCACAGGTCTAATTGCTTTTGTCTGGATAGTTTGCCTGTGTTAATAATAAATTTCCCAATTTTTTCGTTGCTGTTTTTTGTATGATACTCCACATGCCCGGCAGCAGGCCCATGGCATTTTTCACATCCTATACCCATTATCATTTTGCCATGGTCGTATTCATCCTGATGACCATCAGCAGTGGTTGTAACCGCTGCATAAGTGGTATGGCACTCCAAACAGCGTGCCGTTACTGGTTTATCAAATGTAACTTTATTGGCTAAAAATCCCGGACTGTTTACCCATTGGTGAATAGCCGTAAAGTAAGAAATAGGCAACTGAAAAAGTTTATTGGCAGACCAATAGAGGTAGGTTTGGCCCTTGGCACCCGAGCCAGTAACTATGCTAAAGGGCAATTCTTTTTTCAACTCATTTTTAAAATAAATAGCCTGAAACATAGCGCTATCTTTTTTTACCATTGCAATAAATAAGTTGGGATTAAAACGGTAAGTATTGCTGTCTTTATTAAAACTTCCAATTACTGTTTTAGCTGTTGCTATGGCGGATGCATTAAAATGGCCCGTTTTTAAATGTACATCATAAATATCTTTATGGCAACTACCGCAGGATGCATCGCCGGCAAAACTTGCAAACCTATCTTGATTTGGGGCTGTTATTCTTTTATTATTTGCTTCATCTACACAATGTGTAAAAATAAAAACTGCTGAAACTAATGTGCAAATAATTAGAAAAGACCGGTTAAGCATGGTAAGTTTTTTATTATAACAAGATAGCGTTTTACTTTACGCAACAAATGAAAATTTCTTTTTTTGATGCAGAAAATCTTATTATATCAAACAGTAAGCTTATTGTAATAACAATCCTTCCAGGTAATGTTCATTAATACCAAATAAATTTTTAAGTGCTGCAATTTTTGCCATAAAATCAGCCTTATCTATTATGCCCATTTCTCTTTTGGTGCCAACAATCAACACATTTTTAGGGGTATGTTCTGTGGCTATAAATTCAAATACTTTTGTTTTGTAACCGTTCATTTCCAATAGCAAAGCTCTTATGCTGTCTGTAACAATTTCTGCCTGCCGCTCTAATAATATACCATGCCTTGTGATGGAAGTTAAAGCCTCTAAAGGTTTCATTTGTTTGCGAATTTGTTTATGGCAGCAAGGTGCACAAACTATTACTTTAGCACCCGCTTTTATGCCTTTATAAATGGCGTCGTCTGTGGCTGTATCGCAGGCATGAAGAGCAATTAGAATATCAATATTATCAACATTGGCTGTGGCTATATTACCTGTTTTAAAATGCAATTGTTGGTAGCCTGCCTTGGCAGCAATATCGTTGCAGATGTTCACCAGCTCTTCCCGCAACTCAATACCTGTAACTGTTGCCGGCAATTGCATTTTATGGTGCAGGTAATCGTATAGTGCAAATGTGAGGTAACCCTTGCCACTGCCCATATCAGCTATTTGAATGGGATGGTTTAATTGAAGGTCTTTTATAATGCCATCTATAATTTCTATGTAATGATTTATTTGCCGGAATTTATCTTGTTTATCTTTTTTTACATGTCCATCAGCACTTGTTATGCCCAATGCATGCAGGTAGATATTATTGTTAGCTTTTATGGTATACTGCTTTTGCTTATCATGCGTTTGAAGGGTAGGGGAGTTGCTTGAATTAACTTCTTTCTCAGTCATTTTTGCTAAGCCTTTTTCATTTATAAAAAACTGTGTATTGTGGCTGCTGGTAAATACAT
>JBBQTZ010000351.1:0-3297 GCA_038234405.1 Chitinophagales bacterium | reverse complement strand
ATTTCTTAAAAAAATTAAAAAAATTTGTTAAAAATAGTAGCCTTGTTAAACCAAATATTATTGGGTAAATAATTGGATAAATAATTGACAAATGCAAAAAGTAATGGAAAGCAACTTTATTTGGGCAAATTTAGATGTGGCTGAACCTATAATTTATAGTTGCACTGCTTTTTAAGCGATTTAAAATAGGCAGTTAAATCATTACAAATAAGTTAATAAGGTTTTAGCAATTACAATTATAAATTACCTGCTCGCTATTGTATAATTTACTCTGGGTAAGGCCGAAAATTATATTAATTGTACATTTGCAAAGGCTGCGTTGAAATACTTTGCCGTGCTTTTATTAAAAGCTTAATAAATTTTAAAGAAAAAAGCCAGGGTAAATACAAAGAGTATTAAATTTTTGCTGTAAAATACTATTGATGTTAAAGGATTAGGTATTTTGTTCGTTAACGAATATTGGTTATGGCCTTGAATAAAAAGTGCTGGAAATTTTCTCCTCCAGCCGTTAAGAAATAAAGCCTGCCTGGCAGACGTCTGCCGGGCGGGCTTTATTTCTTTTGTTACTTTTTTTTATCAACCTGTTCCGAAAAAATCAGGAGAAAAAAAAGTAAACAGATGTTAGCTCAAAATTGTAAAAGCTTTGCTAACAAAATACATAATACTATAATGTTAATTAGATACCAATCCGGTTTCAGCCAAAATGGGTTTATGTTGAAAGAGGGGTATTTTTTCGTAATTCTCCATTACAAGGGCAGCAGCTCCTATTAATTCAGCTTCTTTACCTAAAGTAGAAATAGCAATACTAGTACTCTGGTAAAGTCTTTGAATACAATGTTCGTTTAGTGCCTGCTGTATGGGAGGATGCCAAATTTGACCTGCAGATGACCCCCTGCCACTTAGGATAATTAACTTAGGGTTTAACAAATGTATTAATATAGCAACACCTTTACCAATATTGTAAGCTGCCTTAGAAAATAACTCTATAGCAAATTGATCACCCTCTGCTACAGCGTTAATAATAGAATCGCAAGCTTGCTCAGGATCATCAACAGCCAATGAGGTAATTTTAGAAAGCCGGCCTGCTCGTAAACCTTCCATTGCCCTTTCAATAATTAACAATAAAGATGTTTCAGTTTCAAGACAGCCAGATTTGCCGCACCAACATAATTTACCATTTAAAAATAATGGAATATGGCTGAATTCTCCTGCAAACCCCTCGTGCCCTCGGTACATTTTCCCTCCAAGTATCAATCCTAATCCAACTCCCCAGCCTATATTTATAACCATAGCATCTTTCTCTTGCTTTGCCGCACCAAATCTCAATTCGGCTAAAGCAATCAAACTTGAATCGTTATCTATAAATACAGGCAAGCCTACTTTTTCACCAATATATTTTGTTATACTCTTATTATTGGGCAACTGTAAATGAGAATAATTTACCCCTTTTTTTACATCTACAAAACCTGGCATACCTATACCAACCCCTACAAATTTTTCTTTAGTAATACCAGATATTGATAAAACGTAAATTATTTTTTCAATTAACATTTGTAACGCTAATGGATTATTGGGCAATGGCAATACAATTTTTTCTATAGGAGATACAAAGTTGTTTTGCATATCCATAATGGCAATTTTAGTAACAAATTGGTCCATTGCTACACTTACCAGGTACATCACATTTTTTTGGAGCGAATAATTTAATGCTCTTCTTCCGCCTGTGGATGCTGCATAACCTGTCTCAATTACCATTTTCGCTGCCATAAGATCTTCTAATAACTTTGCTGTTATTGGAAAACTCTTCTCTATTTTTATACACAAATCCGCACAGGAAAGACTTTCTACAAAATACAACTCTTTTAAAATTTTATTTCTAAATAATCTCTTTTTTTCTGTCATAGTAAAAAAGTTTTGAAAGTCATTCTTTTTAAATTTTTATTAAAGATATAATAACTTATTAATAAATTTAAAATGCAGTTTTAAAGACGGCAATATTTTTTGATATATTTGGCAAAGATATTTGATATATCAGGTAACTTTTTTCAAGACGTACAGTTAGCGAATGTATTCCTTTGCAATATTGCTATAATTGAACATCTGGCGAGGTTTAATTATAAATTTGACTACTCTTTAATTAAAATACTACTCACTACAAAATTCCTTTAATCGAGATTTTAAATTTGAATTCGTAATAAAGGATAAAGTAAAAAAAAGACAAGAGCTTCGGAATATATGTTGGCTAATAGAAATAGTACACTATTTTAAGGTAGAAAAATGTTATAAAATCTTTTATTGAAGTAGTGTAAGGTTTAATAGAATTACGACTGCAAAATACTGGTTGAATAATCGGATGCAGAAAACAAGTCCATAATATGATTTACACATTTTACTATATTTACCCATAATGAAAAAAGAGATTTCAACTACACTGCTGATAGCCATACCGCTCATTATAGGGAACCTTACACAAGTAGCATATTCAATTATAGATACTGCCATGATTGGAGCATTGGGCTACAAAGAACTTGCTGCTGCATCGTTGGTTAGCAATTTGGTAAGCATTCCGCAAATAATGGGCATGGGGTTAATGATGGCCATTACACCGTTAATTGCCATTGCAAATGCACAAAATCAACAGCAAAAAGCAGCACATATACTTTATAATGGATGGGTACTAAGCATAATTGCTGGTATTTTGCTGGCAGTAGCTGTTCATATTATTGCCAATTTTTTAACAAATATGGGGCAAGATGCTGAAGTGGCTAAACTTGCAAAAAACTATCTTATCATTATGGGATATTCCCTCATCCCCATGATGCTTTTTATAGCAAGCAAACATTTTAGCGATGGGTTGCAGTTTACCAAAACAGCCATGATTTTATCTGTACTTTCTTTACCACTTAATGCATTTTTATGCTGGCTTTTTATTTATGGCCATTGGGGCGTTACAGCATTGGGTATAAATGGAGCTGGTATTGCTACGTTAGTAACAAGATTCTTACTTGCAGTAGCAATGATAGCTGTACTATTTAACCATAAAATATTCAACCATTTTATGGTACATAAAAAACAACAATGGTATTTAAGTACAAAAACCTTTAATAAAATTTTACGCCTTGGCATACCTGGCAGTTTGCAATATTGTATGGAGGCTGGTGCATTTTCCCTCTCAGGCATAATGGTAGGCTGGCTTGGAGCGGTGCAACAGGCAGCCCATCAGGTAGCATTAAACTGTGCCTCCGCCAGTTTTATGGTTGCACTTGGCTTCTCGCTTGCTGGCTCTATAAGGGTAAG
>JBBQTZ010000350.1:0-3305 GCA_038234405.1 Chitinophagales bacterium | reverse complement strand
ATCGCAGTCACCAATAGCTTAAAGGCATCAAGCCCGCCTGCACTAGCACCGATTGCTACGATGGCAAAATTCTGCACGGTAGCAGGCGGCTGAGATTTTTTTATAGTTTTGTTAGGTGCAGCCATTGTTTGTTTTAAAAGTTCACTAAGTTAACTTAATTAGAGGTGGAAATAGTTTTAGTTGTACTTACTATTATTCATTTTATCTGTTTAAGATCACCCTTGCACTTTCTGTAAAGCTGGTATTTTGTTTGCCTGATAACATATCGCTCTGTATTATGCAACATCCCTGTCGAACCTAAAAAAGCTAAAAAGGAGAAGTTGATTTGAAGGAAACATTTTATTTTTTCTAAAACATCATTCAAGAAATTAAATGCTATTCTGGGCTGTTTTTAACCCACAATAAATACTTTTTAATTTTGTAAATCATTTTTATATATTAAGTGCAACTGCCAATTTCTTTAGCTTAGCTGGAATTTTAGAAAGTGGCAAAACGAAATCAACACAGCCTGCTGCCAAAGCGCTGAGGGGCATTTGATTAATTTCGGCAGACATATCCTGTGCGAATATTTTTCCACCATTGGCTTTGATGTGTTTGCAACCGATTGAACCATCGCCATCATATCCGGAAAGGATAATGCCTACCGCCCTTGCACCCATTTCGTTTGCCAGTGAAATAAAAAATAAATCTACTTGTTTGTTTCTGCAAGACCGTGGCTAAATTACTTTAAAGCAAAAGTTATCCATAGTAAGATCTGCATCTGCAGGAATTACATAAACGTGATTTGGAAGAATCGGCATCTCATCAGTAGCCACCGTCACTGACATTTCCGTATGCCGCTGTAGTATTTTAGCTAACTCACTATGGGCGGTGGGGTTCATGTGAGAAATAATAACAAAGGCCATACCCGTATCAGCAGGCATTGCATCAAGCAGCGCCTTGTATAAGTTCAATGCACCGGCGGAGCCACCAATACCTACAATAAATTTAGGCTGAACTGTTTTCATTAATTGTTTGCTATCTTTTTATCTTCAGTAACATTTTTCCCAGCATCCTTTTTGTTATTGGTGCTTAATTTAATATTGCTATCATTTGGCGTTAAAATAATTCCATTGTCGCTCAAAATAAATTTGTGCACATCGCCATTATAGTTAGTGCCACGAGACTTAACAATGAAAACTTCCCGGGTGCGTTTTAAACCTTCCTTATCTTCTACCATCCGCACTGTAATCCAGGTATCAATTAGCGATGAAACACCTATTTCGCCACTTGGGTTACTTTGAAAGGTGGCAGAAATAAGACTTGTAAAAAACGTAGTTATGTTATTGGATTTAAAAAGATCAATCATACGGGTAATCATAGAGCTCACTTCACGCACGTTGCCTTCTCCAACAAGACTTGACAGCGGATCTATAACCACTGCCGTAGGTTTAAAACTATCCAGCAGCTTATAAAGATTTAGTAAATGCATCTCCAAACCCAAAAAGGAAGGCCTGAGCGCCACAATCTTCAACAGTCCTTTTTTTATCCATGGCGCAAAATCAATATTAATAGAACTCATGTTTTGAGTGAGCTGCCCAGCCGATTCTTCGTAAGAGAAGAAAAGACAGCGCTCTCCACGTTTACAACTTTCAACAGCAAATGCCCCCGCAAAACTTGTTTTTCCACTGCCTGCTGTGCCCGAAGTAAGGATGGTGCTGTTTTTGGTGTAACCTTTACCCCTGAATAATTTGTCTAACGATGGAATTCCTGTGGAAACCTTCGTGCTTGTGCCAGCTTGTTCAAGCCCTGCTGAGGTGATGGGAATTACTGATAGTCCATCGTCATCTATAACAAATGGATATTCGCTTGTTCCATGTTTTGATCCCCGGTATTTAATGATACGAATTCTACGGGTGGCAATTTGATCTCTTACCCTGTTATCTAACAGAATGATGCAATCGGAAACGTATTCTTCCAAACCATGACGTGTGAACGTACTGCTTTGTCCCGGCTCGCCTGTAACTATTGCCGTTACCTGTTTTTCTTTAAGCCATCGGAAAAGTCTTTTTATCTCTACCCGAAGAATGCCAAGATCTGCAATGCCTGCAAAGATAGATTCTATAGAATCTAAAACGACACGCCTTGCACCGATAGAATCAATGGCTTCATCTAGCCGAACAAATATTCCCTCCAAATTAAAGTCAGTTTCCTGAATGTCTTTGCGCTCTAAAATAACATGTTGCAGCACAATCTTTTTCTGTGAAACAAGCCCTTGCAAATTCATATTGAGAGAACTTACGTCTGTAAAAAGTTCATCTTCTGTTTCTTCAAATGACATTAGAACCCCCGGCTCATTAAAATCGGTTGCACCCTTTATTAAAAAATCGATCCCAAAAAGGGTTTTGCCTGAGCCGGCATTTCCGGAAACTAACGTAGTTCTGTTTTTAGGAAGCCCGCCTTCGGTAATTTCGTCAAAACCTTCAATACCGGTAGGGCTTTTAAGCAATTTTTTACCTTTCGGGATAATTTTGCTCCTAATAGCTTTTGCCATGTGAAAGTGTTTTATTTTTTATTAAGATGAAGTTTCCGCAAATATTAAAAGCAAAACATACTCCAAAAAGCGAAGATTTTTTATTATAAAAAAAATCAATCTTTTTTACACAGAAATGTATAGTAAACGTTTTTATAACAAGAGTTTGAATGCTTTAGTCTTCCAAAATTTCTTACTACCTATAACCATGTCTCAAAACGAGGAATTAATACCCCACAAAGGGATTGGTATGGACTTAAGGGAGCACTTCGCATAGCGTTCACCAGCTACTCCAATAATTTTATAGTCTACGCTGCTTTAAGGCATTTTAGTGAAAGTATTTTATTATCTACATTTTCATGCCCGCCATCGGGTCGGCACCGTTTTTAAAAATATATTCACTGTTAATAAGGTAAGCGCCGGTAATTACAATTACATCGCCTTCTTTTAGGCCCGACTTTATTTCTATCCGATCGCCGGTTTCCATACCCACTTCAACCATCCTGTTTTTAAAAGTATTCTTTACGGTTTGTACCCATACCGTTGCGCCCTTGCCATCCCGTATTATAGCATCAATGGGTAATGACAGCATATTGTGTTGACGGTTTTTTAAAATTACATAGGCTGGCATGCCGGGTTTTAACTGGTTGCCAGGATTGGGTATGCTTACCCGTATTAAATTTATCCTGGTATCGGTATTGATTTCCGGATTTACAAATGCTATTTTGCCGGTTACTTTTTTTCCGGGTATATCCGGTATTTGCACTTCTGCAATTCCGGTTCTGTCAATTTG
>JBBQTZ010000349.1:0-3363 GCA_038234405.1 Chitinophagales bacterium | reverse complement strand
CAGTTCCTGCACAATCCTAAACAGCATCATTTCTGTAGATGCATTCAACCGTTGTTCCATACCATACGATTGCATGGATACACTCATCAGTTTACCAGCGTTAATGCTGTTGCACAAATCCTGGATGGCCTGCATTAGTCCCAATTTAATCAGCACTTCCGGCATCATATTGTGTGCAATCCTTCTTACCTCAACGGATGCATTGTCTACCAGTTGATAACTTTTTTGAAAAAGCTCATTTGTCTCAAGCGACTTTTCTTCATGTTTCAGTGTGCTCAATTGCATTTTAATGGTAGAGAATAAACCGCCCAAGCCATCATGCAAATCTTTCGCTATCCTGGTGCGTTCTGTTTCTTGTCCGTTCACCATTGATTGCAGGGAAACTACCTGTTGCTGGCGTTCGAGGAATTTAATCTGTTCGCCTTTAATCATTTGATCCTTTTCTGCAATCAGTCTTTTTTGCCGATTTGTTCTATATAACAATCCCAGCGATATTAACAAAGCGGTTGCCGTTATACCAATTATAATCAGCAACCTGTTTCTTTTTATTACACCAAGTTCTTTTTCTGTATTTGAAAGTTTTAGCTCAGTAATGGTTTTTTCCTTTTTCTCATTCTGATAACCCGCTTCTAAAAAGTTTAACTGTGCCAGATTTTTTTGCGAAATGATGCTGTCATTCACCTGGTAAGCTGTTGAAATGTATTGATAAGCCTCGTCATACTTTTTTTGTTGGTAAAATAATTGGCCCAGTAATTTTGACGAGGTATAAACCACCTGGTTAATAGAATCGGCCTTAGCTCCGGTATAAGCTTTTTGAAGATAGCTGATGGCTGTTGATACGTCATTTTGCAAAGCATAGCAATCGCCCATTTCATACAATGCATTGTACAATTCAGCTTTATCGTCCAACTGTTCTGCCAACGTTAACTTTTTCTGAAACTCAATAATTGCCTGGGGTAAATTTTTTACATATTCTTTCTGATAGCGGCCTTTCATTTCATATAAAGTGAGGTTATAATCAATTTTTTGAAAGTCGCTCAGCTCTGATGTGTTAAGATTTTTTTCTAAAGAATCAATCGCAGATTTTACAAGCATCCCATTTTTCTGCTTATCTGCAAGGGTAAGTTTTTCTGACCAATACAGGTATTTAAGGTATGGTTTGGCAGCATCTAATAAAGGGTAACATTTTTCGAGATATTCAGTTGCCTTCGCATTTTCCTCCAACATACTATAATGGCTCGCTATATTCACATACACAATACAAAGCGCCGAAACATCGGATTTCATCTTTTCAAGCAATTCCCTGCTTTTAAAATAGTAATCAAGTGCGGTGGTGTAATCACCATTCTTACTGTAAATGCCAGCCAGGTTATTTAGTGCCATCATGCTGGTCCGCTGCTGGTAAACAGGGTCGGCAATAAGTGAAGATTGATTATTTAATTCAGTAAAAAATCCTATGGCGTTTGCCCAATCACTTTTCCGGTAATGATAGTTCCCTCTTGTAAGCAGCACTTCACAAATACCAGTTTGAAAATTTATTTTCCGGGCCAGCACATCCGTTTTGTCCAGTAATGCCAATCCCTCTGCAATTTCTCCTTTGTGCAGTATTTGATAAGAAGCCAGTTTTCGCATGGCAAGCACCCGTGCAGTATCATATTTGCTGTCTTTAATAATTGCCCGCAAACTATCCTCATTAATTTTTTGTGCTTTAACACAGTTAAAAAACGGGGGCAGGAAGATTAAAAAGGCGATTGCAGCTTTGTTAGCCAAGGAAAAATAATGACTCATGTCGGGTTAATTTTTACTACACAAGTTAATGTTTGAATCGCTGGTTTAGCTACCTGCTTTCAGGTATTTTTTTGGCACCAAAAATTCACTGTATTCAGGTATTGCAAATGCAGATGGAATTCAACAATTTTACGATATAAAAATAGTTACCGGTATTTTTTGGGGAAAGGTTTTAAGGTAATTATTTACAAATGAATTAGGTAATAGAGGTCATAGCATGCCCGATTTTTTTGCAACGCTACACTTTGTTATCAAATTAATAACCATCGAATATTTTAATAAATAAAAAAAACAATTATGAAAAAGTTTTATTTAATGCTTGTAGCTCTTATTACTTTAACCGCCGCCCAGGCCAAGATATGGCGGGTAAACAACGGAACCGGTGTAATAACCGACTTTACCACCGCCCAGGCCGCACATGATGGCGCTGCTGCCGGCGATACCATCCACTTTGAACCGAGCCTGAATGACTACGGCAATATTACGATGAGCAAAAGACTCACCCTTATCAGCACGGGGTCATTTTCTACCGCAAACCCTAACCTGCAAGCTGATCCGAGAAATGCAGTGTTGGGCACCATCAACATTAGCAATACCGCTGCAAACGGAAGTGTGATAAGTGTAAAATTTAGCAATGGCATAAACATTAGTAACCTTGTAAGCAATATTACCCTGGTAAACTGTGTGGGCGATGGAGTAAACCTTGATAATTTTAACTTCGGAAGCCGTTCCCATATCTCCATTAATAATGCCGACAATATTGTTGTGAGTAAATGTATGGTAACAATTATAAGGTTTGCCAATAACAGCAACAACACTATTATCAATAATAATATTGTATGGGGCTATGTTACAAGCGATGCAAGCAGCGATGGCGTTATAACCAACAATGTAATAAGGGCAGGAAATCCTAACGATGCAGTAAATATTAACAACAGCGTAGTAGCAAATAATATTTTCAACAAGAGCCTCAATACCATTTTTACCAACTGCAATATTAGCAACAATTTTGCACCAGGAAGCGGCACCCCACCGGCAGGATTCACTTTTGCAGATATGACCACCGTATTTGAAAATGCAAGTGCTGGTTTTGTTGACAATCCTTTTCAACTAAAATCCGGCAGCCCTGCTATTGCAGCAGGCGAAGGTGGTATTGATTGTGGTGCTTTTGGCGGCGGCAGTCCTTTTAAACTAGGTGCTACACCAGCCATTCCTTCCATTTATAAACTGAATGTACCAGCAGCACCGGCCGGGGCTAGTATGAATATTATTTTCAGTACCCGTAGTAATAATTAGCGATATCCAAGTTAAAGAAGAGAACAAGGTTGGCGTTTTAATTTAAACTGAGACATCATTTTGTTCATTTCATGGAGCTATTTCCTGTTATTGGGTAAACCCATTTTTATATTACCCCCCCTGTTAGGATGTACATCCGTCACCAATGATTATTGAGGGATTTTATATAGCAAAAAAAGCAGCCGACAGGCAGCGCACTAAAAAATAAACACATGAAAGCTACTGCTGCTTTTACTTTTCGCTACTGCATTTACCTGCTACTATTAGTGGTTGGTTTTT
>JBBQTZ010000348.1:0-3384 GCA_038234405.1 Chitinophagales bacterium | reverse complement strand
AGCGGACATTGAGCTTTGGGTTAATTATACCTGGTTTAACTGGCGCAAATACGATGAACAGCGTTTACACAAATATTATTACAATAATCAAATTGAGCGAAAGGGAAATGGAGCTTTGGGTTATTTACACCTGGTTTAAATGGCGCAAATACAATAAATAGAGTTTACACAAATATTAATAAAATAATTTAATTGAGCGAAAGGGAAATTGAGTTTTGGGTTATTTATACCTGTTTTAACCGCAGCAAAGGAGTGAGTAGATTTTACGCAGCTATTAATACAAAGGTTCAATTGAGCGAAAGGGAAATGGAGTTTTGGGTTATTTATACCTGGTAACCGGCGCAAAAGGACTGAATAGAGTTTACGCAGCTCCTATTGCAAAGGTTCATGTGAGCGAAAGGAAAATGGAGCTTGGTGTTGTCTATATTAGATTTTTTTTGGCGCATAAGGTATAAAATTGGAACTGTTATGTTGCAGTAACAGTTCCAAAATAAGTTACACATTATCTTTTACAATTTCGGAGCCTCAAACTTTACTTCCTTCTGATGCTTTTTAGGGACGTTTGGTGCTTTTGGAGGTGCAGGTGGCGGTGGCGGGGCTTGTGCATTCTTTACAATTACAGGTGGAGTAAATGCAACAGGTGGCGGTGGTGGCGGCTTTGCAGGTGCTTTGCCTGGCGGCGGCGGTGGTGGTGGTGGCGCTTTAATCTCTTTTGGCGGTGGTGGCGGTGGTGGTGGGGCCATTTGCTTTTTAGATGATTGAGCCATTACCTGTACCACTAAAAAACCCGTGAGGGTAAATAGAAACATCTTTTTCATACTAATTTTTTTATAAAAGATGCAACTTAAAAATATTTCCATAAAAAAAGAATCCCCCGATAAATCGGGGGAATTTGCAGTTGGTTTTGGTAAACAACTTTGTATTGGGTATGGGTCTTAACCATGTTTGTATGTAGCAAGCAATAGTTCTTTAAAAATTATTTGCCTTAAAAAATGAAATAGTATTAGAAAATTATCACTCTAAAATGATAACAATAATATGACAAGCCATTTTTTACAAATGCTGCATAAGAAAAAAAATATTTTTTGGATAAACGATTTTCTTGAGTTAAAAAGCAATCAATTACCTATAAAAGCTATTTTATTAGGAACGATTGCTTGTAAAATTGTGATTTATCAATCAAAAACAACCTGTATATACCTTTTGCAAGTAAAGTAGGCAGAGTAATTCGTACTGTTTTATCAATACCATCATGCAAAAATGGCATAGAAACGATCTGCTGTCCGTTGTTATTCAAAATACTAAGCTTATAATTTCCTTTGTAAACAGCTACAATTCTTATTGCTATATCATTGCCCGATGGATTGGGGTAAATAAAAATAGTATTGCCAACAATACCGTAGTAAATTCTAAAAACCCTGGAGAGATTTACCGATTCGTTTTTATTATATGCCTTTACACGATAGTAATTTGTACCTAAAATTGGGTTATTATCAATAAAAAAATAGGAACTCATTGAAGATAACTGATTGGCAGTACTTGAATTAATGGTGGTAAAACTTACCCCATTCTCTGATTTTTGTACTTCGTATTTTACTATATCTTCATCATTTTGTACCATCCACTTAATCTTTATTTTTTCTTCTGCCACAATTCCATTTAATGATACAAGATTAAGCGCAAGCGGTGTAGTAATGGTAAAATTTGCTTTATAGTTTACAGTAACTGCATTATCAATATGTTGCAGGTTACAGTTTCCATTTTCTCCTCCTTTTAGCTGGTAATAAATTTCTATAGTATAATCCCCATTGGAAAAATTGGTAAGGTCGGTGGCCTCATGTACGTTTTGAAACTTTTGATCGTTTATGCTGGTACACGCTTTGCCCCCGCAGGCACTAAAGCTATTGCCGTTGCAATTGCAAAACAGCGATAGATTAATGGCTGTAAACAAAGGAAGTGCCGGCCGGTTACCCCGCTCATAAATAGCATAGTACATATAGGCATTGCAAATAGCCATACCATTGCTTTTGGCAGTATTTATTTCGCCACCCAATATTTTTAATGAGCCACTTTTACGAGCAAAAACACCAATGGTACCTTCAAACGAAGCAGTTCCTATTGCTGCGGCTGCCGATAGCTGTTTGGTATTGTAAAATAATTCTGTACCATTTACATGGAGGCGTACCGCAGAACCCCACACATTAAAATTCGCTTTTGAAGCAGTTGTATACAATAAAAGTAATAAAAGTGTAAGTAGTTGTTTTTGCATAAAATAGTGGTTGCTGGTAGGGCAAGGGCATTTTTTATTGTTTAGCCTAACTTTGTAATTTAAAATTTATTATGGCTTCAAAAGAAAAATTAGGTTTAAATGTATTAAATAATCTACAAAACAGTAAACAAAACTTTTAGTTATAACCTAAACTGTAAATTGCATCAATTTATTTTTCATGCGTAGTATTTGTAAAAAGGAACTGAATCAATTTTTTAATAATCTTACAGGCTTTATTACTATCATATTATTTTTATTAGTAAATGGTTTGTTTTTGTTTGTTTTAAAAGATAGTAACCTGTTTGATTATGGGTACGCTACGCTTGATAAGTTTTTTGAGTTATCGCCGTGGGTATTAATTTTTTTAATGCCAGCCATTACCATGCGATCAATTTCTGATGAATTTAAAACTGGTACTTTTGAAATTTTGCAAACAAAACCAATTAGTAGCTGGCAAATTGTAGCAGGTAAATATTTGGCTGTTTTACTGGTTATGCTAGTGGTTATTTTGCCAACCTTAGTGTATGTATTTACCATTAAAAGTTTAAGTACAACCGGCGCTATAGATAGTGGCGGCATACTTGGCAGCTATATTGGCCTGCTGTTATTGTGCTCTGTATTTGCAGCAATTGGCCTTTGCTGCAGTAGCTTTACCAGCAATGCTGTGGTAGCTTTTTTACTAAGTGCATTTAGTTGTCTTGCTTTATATTTTGGCTTTAATGCCATTAGTAAACTACCTGTATTTATTGGCATGGCAGATTATTATATTGAAATGCTCGGCATAGATTTTCATTACAGAAGTACCAGCAGAGGATTACTCGATAGCAGGGATATTATATATTTCGCAAGCCTTAATTTGCTATTTCTACTCATTACGCTAAAAAATATACAAAGGCGCTAAGCATTAAATTCATGAAATTGATTTTTTTTAAAATATTTAAAAGTAAAGCTGGCATTGCACTAGTTATAGTAACCCTGATAGCCATCAATTGGCTTGCAGCTACTTTTCATGTAAGGGTTGATTTTACCAACGAGAAAAGGTTTACACTTTCAAACTCTACCAAGGCAATTTTGCAAAAATTAGATGCTCCGGTAGATATTACAGTTTTGCTAAC
>JBBQTZ010000347.1:0-3391 GCA_038234405.1 Chitinophagales bacterium | reverse complement strand
CCAGGTAGATTATGTGTGCCATAGCATGGGGGGGATTATGATAAGAACTGCCATTGGTTATAATGCTGAAAAATTTTATACGGGAATTAATAGCATTTACAAATACAAAAATTATCAAAAAGGGTTTACTCATAAAATAATTACCATCAATACCCCACACAATTCATCGCCAGTAGCCGATTTGGTAGATCAATTTATTCCTTTGGTAAATGATGAAAACGCTTTGGCAGCACTCAATGCAGGTTATTATATTGAAAAAATAAATAGTTTTGTTCAAGCTGTAGGGCAACCAACTATTTATACCAATCACATAACCGGAACCACTTACCCATACTATAATTCTTTCAAATCTTCGGATGCAGTGTATAATTTGCAGGTGACCGATGCCAGAGGCGGGCTTAATATGTTGGAGACTAAAGCAAAGTTTCACATGATTGTAGGTGATCTTGATTGGGCCGGCCATATTATTCGTCCACCCTCTATTTCCTCGGGAAATCAAAGTTTTGACAATGGTTTTATAGAAGGGATTGGGAAAATCTGTTCCAAGATAATTGAGGCAATCTATGCAAACTTGAGCGACGCATCTATATTCGATCAAACAAAACTTCAACAGAATAAAGTTTTCTTTCTCAATCTTTTAGCTCTGCCATACGAATATAAGGTTGGCGGATTGTTAAATTGGGCAAGTGAAAGAAAAAATTATCCTGATTATTTGAAAGATGGTGACCTTGTTGTTCCTTTGAAGAGCCAAACTGCACAGCAGCCGTTGACTTCCCCTTTTGTGACGGTTTTCAAAAATACAGATGGCGATGGAAAAGACTTTCCGGGAATTAATGCTTGTCATGTTTATATACTAGGAAGAAATGATGTTGGAAACAAGGTTTTAGAACTATTAAATACTCGATTAACCAGCAATCTTTTTGGAGATGTAATACCAAAAGATATTGACCCTGAACCAGATCTATTATTAAGACCTGCAAATAATTCAGGTGTAAATAATAGGCCTGCAGCTTCGCCTATCATTAAAACATTCTACGACACTACTAAAGTTCGAATTGATGCTCCTTTATATGGTGCCACATTACTGGCTGATAGCACTTTCGCTATTAAATTCCGCATTAAGGATACAACAAGGCTAGCTTTTGTGTCAATTTCTTTTCAAACAGATGATTCTACCAGAGTTAACAAAATACTTTCTCAACAAACCATCAGTTTTAAAGTAAATCCAGCTTATATATCCAACTATAAAATTTGGGTAAAGGCTGTGTACGATAATATAAACAATAATGGGGTAGATTATTTTATTGATACCATTTCTATAGCTGTAAATAATCTTGCAGCACTACAAGGCTTCAAGGTTAAACAATACGTAGAACAAATACAAGTTGGGGAACCATTTATACCAGAAGTATCTTTAAAGTATAATAATAATTGGATTACCATACCCAACACTGACCCAAACATAATTGTAAATATAGACTCTGTTAATGTGGTTGGCGTTGACCCCGTTTTAAAGGCTTTTACCGCAACCAAACCGGGTAGCGCAACTGCAAACTTCACTTACAAAGGCTTTTCAGACTCTATTTTATTCAAAACGTACTTGCCCTACAGTTTAATTTGTATCAATAGAAGCATTGCAAGCGGCAGTTTTAAAAACCCGGCTACCTGGAGTAGAGGTGTGGTACCTGGCATTTGCGATTCTGTAATTATCGGAAGCGGACATGTTGTTACGATGGATACTTCTTTAATTATCAGAGCCCTTCGTGTTAGTAGCGGCGGCACTTTTACTATTAACCGTAGCGTAGATACGTTGCAAATTGGTGAGCCAGGTCAAAGATCTGCCATGACAGATATTTTCGGCACATTGAATATTAGCAATGGGGGCATGAATCTAAATGGGAAAATAAGAATGAATAGTAGCAGCACTTTTAATATGAGTGGGGGCAAGCTAACTTTAGATGGAAATAAAGGTATCAGGGAATTGAGTATTGATGATGGGCAGGCGTTGTTTGAAGCAGCACCAGCAATGACTGGTTTTAATTTTACAAATGGGGTGTTGCAAATCAACAATCCTCCCTTTGGCGCAGCCAGCCAGGCCATTAGTTGCGCCTATGATTTTGGCAATAACAGCACGCTGGTACTTGGCATCAGCACATCAACCATTGCCAGTAAAAATGTTAATGGCTTTGGTGGGCTTGCGTTCCCTAATAAAATTGGTAAACTTATTATCAACACAGGCACTAAAAATGGTAATCGCCAATTCATCAATAAAAAAGCATTAACCGTAAAAGGCAATGCAGAAGTAAGAACAGGCAGTGCAATTATTTTACAGGCACCATTAAATGTTACCCAGTAATAATGTGGTTAAATTCTTTTTAAATGATGGGTTTTTTGGAAGCGAAGTTATTACGAGCATAGTAGTTGATTTAGAAATTGAAAAAAATAATGAATGAAAAAACAACTCACTTTTATTATTTTCTTTGTTTTTTTTGCAGGATATTCTATTGCCCAGTCCTCAGGCTTCCAGGTTTTTAATACCAATACCACGATTACTTTTACGGGTAATAATTTTAAAACAATCGCAATAGCAAAAGATGGAGATATATGGGCAGGTACTCAATACCAGGGTTTGTACAAATACAATCACCTTATTTATACCTGGGAAAAATGCCCTGATCTTACCAATGTATTAATCAACGATATTAAGGCTGATAAACACGGCGGTATTTGGGTAGGGCAATCCGGCATAACTGGTCAGTCGGGTGGGGGTTCAAATATTGCAGGGGGTATAAATTATTTTCCGGTACCATTTTTTGCGCCAAACAATTTTTACACTTTTGCTACCGGAGGTGGGCTAACAACACGAAATGTACGATCTGTATGGATTGATTCAACCCGGGTAAATGTGCAAGCTAATTTGCCAAGGGTATGGGCTGCACAGGCTTCTTTCATTACCTCAGGCAACGCAACAGCCGGTGGCATTTCCGGAGGCTTAAACAGTACAATTGATTATTTTACTAAAGTAACAAATGGCTTGCAGGTATTTCCCTATGTAAGCACTTTTGCTGCCGGCAAACCAAGTGCCGATGCCATTGCAGGTAATAAAGAGGAAGTATGGGTAGCAGTAAGAACCAACTTTGGGCGTAGCCAAATTCTACGCTACCATCCACTCAATATTAAAGGAACATTTTTAGGCGCCTATGATAACACCAATACACCTGCTCTTTCAGCATCCTTCCGGGCCAATGCACTTTACTTTGATAGCGAGGGCCGGCAATGGATTGGGCTTAACTCCGGCGGCCTGATTGTAAAGACCGGCGTTGTGTGGAAAACAGTTAACATGCCTGATATACTACCACCAGGTACAGCAATAAATAGCAATGCCATTGCA
>JBBQTZ010000346.1:0-3397 GCA_038234405.1 Chitinophagales bacterium | reverse complement strand
TGCCCACCAACCAGCACCGGGAGAAAATATTTGAAATGTACACCTAAAAAAGGCGCTACCTGTGTATCGTCTTTTTTATTTATCTTCCTTTTTTCAAAAAAATAAACAACGCTTATGTCTGAGAAAAAAAATTTTCAACCTTTTGTATCGCCAGAAACCAATATGAAAGAACTAACAGTAAAATCAATTTTACTCGGAAGTCTTTTTGGGATAATATTTGGTGCTGCTACTGTATACCTGGCTTTAAAAGCAGGGCTTACTGTTTCCGCATCTATACCCATTGCAGTAATTGCCATTACATTAGGCCGCAAATTTTTTAAAACAACTATCCTGGAAAACAACATTATACAAACCACTGGTAGTGCAGGAGAAAGTATTGCAGCAGGTGTAGTGTTTACCCTGCCGGGATTTTTATTTTTAAGCGATGGGGGAGGCGACAAATATTTTAACTACATCACTATTTTAATCCTGGCCATTTTTGGAGGTATTTTAGGTACATTAATGATGATACCGCTTCGCCGTTCATTAATAGTAAAAGAACACCATACACTACCCTACCCGGAAGGAACAGCCTGTGGAGAGGTACTGATTGCAGGTGAAAAGGGGGGAGATTTTGCAAAAACTGCTTTTTACGGTTTAGGATTTGCCTTTGTTTATGCCATTCTGCAAAAAGTATTTCACGTTATTGCAGAGGTACCTACTTACATTAGCCAGCAAACAAGTAAGTATTTACAAAGCGCCAAAATAAGCGGTGAAATAACGCCGGAATACCTTGGCGTAGGGTACATCATTGGGCCAAAAATTGCCGGTGTATTGGTAGCTGGTGGTGTATTTGCCTGGATGGTGATGATACCCTTATTATCAAAATTAGTAGCACCGGATGTAATTGCCATGCAGCTTATTAAACTAGGCTATTTAAAAGATTTATTAACCGCTGGTGGTAAAGGTAACTGGAACCCGGCAGCGCATACTTTTACAGATTTTTCTGCTGCCATTTATTACGCTTATGTGCGGCAAATTGGTGCCGGTGCTGTGGCGGCAGGTGGCGTTATTACACTGATAAAAACAGTACCCACCATTGTATCTTCTTTTAAAGGCAGCATGGGCAGCATCAGTAAAAATGCAGATGGCACAAAAGGAGAAGTGTTGCGTACCGAACGTGACCTTGATATAAAAGTAGTGCTGTTTGGCAGTATTGGCCTCATTATACTAATGGCATTTTTACCACAATTACCCGGCGATGGTGTTTGGCAAAAATTACTAATAGGTTTACTGGTAGTAATATTTGGTGCCTTCTTCGTTACAGTATCTTCCCGTATTGTTGGGTTAATCGGGTCTTCCAATAATCCAATCAGCGGGATGACGATTGCTACTTTAATGGGCACCTGTCTTATTTTTATAGCCATTGGGTGGACGGGTAAAACTTACGAACCGATGGCATTGGTAGTAGGGGGAATGATTTGTATTGCAGCGGCAAATGCAGGTGCTACTTCACAAGATTTAAAGAGTGGCTATATTGTAGGCGCCACCCCACGCTACCAGCAAATAGCTTTGTTTGTAGGTGCCATAGTTTCATCTATTGTAATTGGCTTAACCGTTAAATTTTTAGATACACCAACGGCAGCCATGATTGCCAAGGGCGTTACCGGCCATGCAATTGGCAGCGAATTTTTACCAGCACCACAAGGCACCCTGATGGCTACACTTGCTAAAGGCATTTTATCTAACAACCTTGACTGGCAGTTTGTAATGGCCGGTGTATTTACCGCTATTGTTATGGAACTTTGTGGAATAAAAGCATTGAGTTTTGCGGTAGGGGCTTACCTTCCGCTCAGTACTACCTTACCTATATTTGCCGGTGGTGCAGTAAGAGGCCTGGCAGATATTTACCAGAAAAGAAAAAACATACAAACCAGTACCGGCGATGATGAACTGGGTAAAGGAAATTTATTTGCAACGGGCCTGGTAGCCGGCGGTGCAGTAGCGGGAGTTATATTCGCCATCATGGCGGGTTTTGATGGGCCGGCAGCATTTTTAAGCAAACTCAATTTTGAAGAAGGATTAAGTGGATGGCTAGGCCACGGTACTTACCAAATATTGGGTGTTATATTTTTTGTTTTGATGGCTTTTACATTGTATAAAATTGCCATTAAAAAAGATAAATAAATTATAATGACTATCCGCAATTGTGTGCAACTTTACAAAATAGATAACTTTCATTAAAAATTGTGTCACGTGGCCTCATCCCAACCCTTCTCCAAAGGAGAAGGAACTCGAAGATTGGAGCGGAAAATCTTTAGTATGGAGTTAATCTTTTGTTTGCACCTCTTTACGGATAGTCGTTTAAATGATATTATTCAGATTGGGTTTATTGGTTGTAAAGCAGTTTCTTTTCTTCAAAAAAATGAGGGCGATACAACTTTATTTATACTGTTAATAATACAATAACGTAAGATTTTGCTCCATGTTTGACAGTACCTTTACAACATACCTTTTTGAGGTAATTCATTAAAAATAAAAAACATGAATACTATTATCCAATCTATTGGCTTTACTGCAAGTGAAGCACTTACCGCATTTGTAAAAGAAAAAACAGCAAAACTTCACCAGCATTTTGAAAACATCATCAATAGCGAAGTTTGTTTGAGCACAGATAAAGCCATCACCAAAGAGAATAAGGTATGTGCAATAAAACTTTCTATCCCGGGTAACGATTTATTGGCAAGTGCTCAGTGTAAAACTTTTGAAGAAGCTGTAGCCCAGGTAACAGATTCGCTTGCAAAACAAATTGAAAAACACAAAACAAAACTTCAAAACAGCAGGCATTAGAAGCATATAAGGGTTCTGGAAATTGTATAAACAGTTTTAAGCGTTTCTACATAACACATGTTTTAACCAACGTTTTTTTCTGAAAACAGCAGGTACAATGTAGATTGTGCCTGCTGTTTTGGTAATGCAGATAAAATTACAAGGATTAGGTATTTTGTTTGTAAACCAAGATTGGCTATGGCCTTGAATAAAAAGTGCCAGAAATTTTCTCCACCAGCCGTTAAGAAATCAAGTCCGCCCGTCCTGTGCCATTCGGACGGGCCCGCCCGGCTGACGCCATTCGGACGGGGCTGTTTGAGCCGGGCACTAGCTTCATGCTATTGAACTTTTCACAGCGAGTTCCTTGATTGCAGGCTGATGTGGGAAATTTCACGAGTCCCGAAAGTCAAGAGCCTTTTTATTCGAAGCCCCTGCCAATTGGCGTCTGCCGGGCGGACTTGATTTATTTTGTTACTTTTTTTTATCAACCTGTCCCGAAAAAATCGGGAGAAAAAAAAGTAAACAGATGATAGCCCATAATTGTAAAGGCTTTGCGAATAAAATACTTAATCCTAAAAATTAATTTCCT
>JBBQTZ010000345.1:0-3420 GCA_038234405.1 Chitinophagales bacterium | reverse complement strand
GATACAACCAAGGAACATCGCTTCTCTGTTTATAAAATTGATAAATCGTCCACTAATTTTAAAGATACTGCCAGGTACCTTAATTTTCAGCCTAACGGATTATTAACCAGAATTAGTGAATCTACTCCTATACTACCATCTAGTTTAAGAAACTTTACTTACATTAAGGGAAGTAAACTTGATTCAGTAAAAAATCAGATCAGAATTAAATTAACTGATGCTTTTTTAGCTGAATTAGTTGCCAATTTAGATACTTCTTCAACAGGTTTTGGAAATAATATTTATCGATCTGATTCTATTTTCAAATCTTTTTTTAGAGGGTTTGCTATCAAATCTGACGAAACATCAGCTTCTAAAGTGAATGGATTGTTTAACGTTAATTTTAATTCAGCAAATACCAGGCTCGAAATACATTTTAAAAGGAGAAATAAAAACGTAATTGATACTACATTTTCTTCCTTCTTTTTTTTGAGTGCCAGTAATAGCACTATTACTAGCTCTGCACACGGAAACTTCTTTGAAAGAAATTATACTTCGGCAGAAATTACAACAAACCCTCAATCGGATGCATTGTATATGCAAACGGGGCCAGGTACCTTTGCTACCCTTAGTGTTCCGGAATTAAACACATTCCCAAATAGTATTGTACATAGGGCAGAATTAATTGTAGAACAAATAGCTTCTAACTCTCCTGATAATGTTGATAATCAATTAGCTCCACCTTCATACTTATTTTTAGATTTAATAGATGCTCAAATCGGGAATGGATTTAAACCCATTTACTTTGATTTAAGCCCGGCGTCTAACTATTTGCCAGATAATAATCTTTTTTTCTTTCCAAACGGCGGAGTTGATTTTGCCTATTTTGGAGGATTTCTTAATCAACGTACAGATGTATCTGGTAAGGTAATTCAATTTTATAATTTTAATATTTCCAGGTACGTACAAAATATGATTACAAGGAAAAGCAGAAATTATACCCTAAGGTTATATGCTCCTCATACCCTTAGTTACTATAATTTAAATTTACCCTTTAGAAATAGCTTGGGTTACGGCAGGGTAAAAATTGGCAATGGCAGTAATACAAATCATAAACTTAAGTTGAGAGTTGTGTATTCAAAAATTTAATTAGTCAAATTATCTGCAGGGTACTCTTAATTATTAAAACATACAAATTTTTACAAACATTTGTTAATTATACCTGTAAACATATCTTTGCACCAAAAAAATAAAAAAATATGCCCTATTTATTTACATCAGAGTCTGTAAGTGAAGGACATCCTGATAAAGTAGCCGATCAAATCAGTGATGCACTAATTGATAATTTTTTAGCTTTTGATCCTAATAGTAAAGTTGCTTGTGAAACATTGGTTACTACAGGCCAGGTAATTTTGGCAGGTGAGGTAAAAAGTAAAGCGTATTTAGATGTACAGGAAATAGCCCGTGGCGTAATTCGTAAAATAGGCTACACTAAGAGTGAATATATGTTTGAAGCAAACTCCTGTGGTATTCTTTCTGCTATACATGAACAATCTGCTGATATAAATCAAGGAGTAGATAAAGTTAAAAAAGAAGACCAAGGCGCTGGTGACCAAGGGATGATGTTTGGATATGCTACAAATGAAACCGATGATTATATGCCGCTGGCACTTGATCTTGCGCATAAAATTTTAATAGAACTGGCAGCATTGCGTAGAGAAAATAAATTAATTAAATATTTACGCCCTGATGCTAAAAGCCAGGTTACTTTAGAGTATGATGATAATAATAAACCTGTTAGGATTGATGCAATTGTAGTATCAACACAGCATGATGATTTTGATACTGAAGAAAAAATGCTTGCAAAAATTAATAAAGATATTGTAGAAATACTTATTCCAAGAGTAAAAGCAAAGTACAAGAAATATGCAAAGCTTTTTAATAAAGAAATTAAATACCACATTAACCCAACCGGTAAATTTGTAATTGGCGGTCCTCATGGCGATACAGGCTTAACCGGACGTAAAATTATTGTAGATACTTACGGTGGTAAGGGTGCACATGGAGGAGGAGCTTTTAGCGGTAAAGACCCAAGTAAAGTAGATCGCAGCGCTGCTTACGCTACCCGCCATATTGCCAAAAATTTGGTAGCTGCTGGTATTGCAGATGAAGTATTGGTTCAAGTTTCGTACGCTATTGGTGTAGCACAACCTACTTCTATTAATGTAAATACTTATGGCACTTCTAAAGTGGCTTTAAATGATGGCGAAATTGGTAAAATTGTAGAAAGCATTTTTGATTTACGTCCTTACTTTATAGAGCAGCGTTTAAAATTACGTACGCCAATTTATAGTGAAACTGCCGCTTATGGGCACATGGGGCGTAAAAATGAAGTAGTAATAAAAGAATTTAAAGATCCGTACGGTAAAATTAAAAAAGTGAAAGTAGAATTGTTTACCTGGGAAAAATTAGACTATGTAGCTAAAGTGAAAAAAGCTTTTGGAGTTAAATAATATCATACAATTGCTTTTACATAAAGCAATACATAAAAAGCCATAAGTTGATATAACAGCTTATGGTTTTTTATTTTAAACAAATAACCTGCACCTTTACGCAATGAAAAATTTTAGACAACAGCAGCAGCAGCGTCCTAAAAAAAATACACTAGTTGTTGGCCGGGAGGCAATTATAGAAGCTTTACAATCTGGCAAACAATTAGAGCGCATCTATTTGCAAACAACAGTACATGGAGATGTTATAAATACAATAAAAACCCTGGCAGATGCTAATTTGGTGCCTGTTAATAAAGTGCCGGTAGAAAAGCTGAATAGTTTTAATGTTTTTAATCATGAAGGTTGTATAGCTGTAATTAGTAAAATACAATACCAGCAACTCCAGGATGTTATCTCTTTAGTGGTGGAAAATGGAGAGGTTCCATTATTTGTGCTATTGGATGGTGTAACTGATATACGAAATATTGGAGCTATTGCAAGAAGTGCTTACAGCTTTGGTGTTAATGCCCTTGTTATTCCGGATAAGGGAGTAGGAGCTTTAAATGAAGATGCAATTATTACTTCTGCCGGTGCACTTGAAAAAATGGCAGTATGCAGGGTAGGTAGTTTAATGAAGGCAGTTGATGACCTGCACCTAAATGGAATTAAAGTATTTGCCAGTGAAATGACTGCAAGCAAAAAAGTTTATGATTTAAACTTTACTGAACCATGCGCTATTATATTAGGAGGAGAGGAGCATGGTGTTTACCCAGCTTTAATGAAAATATGCGATGAACAATTTCAGATACCCATGCCAGGGGATTTTGAATCTTTAAATGTATCGGTTGCAAATGGTATCATACTATATGAAGCCATAAGGCAAAGAACAGCAGTAATGTAGAATAATGATTTTATTTTCCTACTTACAGTTTTTGTAAATATTGCATCT
>JBBQTZ010000344.1:0-3453 GCA_038234405.1 Chitinophagales bacterium | reverse complement strand
GTTTTTCTTGTACTTAAATACCCGCCTGTAATTGCTGTTACAATTGCACCAATTATTAAATACCTGAACATGGCTGATGATATCATTATTGGCATAAATAATTTTTTTAGTTGTTGGGTATTTACTTCAATTTCTTTTGGTAAATGATTGCCTTCTAATAAAAGCAATCTGCTGTTTTCTGCAATTTTATCATCTCTAAAAGCGGTATTGTAACTAAAGAAGATGTACGTAAAAATTGCCATTAAAAATGCAATTAGTACAAACGTTTTAAAACCAACAGAAAAATAATCTTTAAATGATTTATTTGCGGCATTGCTTTTAAAATGGTTGTATAAATTAAATACAATGCTGGCTGTAAAAATTAAATAGATAAGTAACTGGAAATTACTTTCTATCGGGAGTTTTAAAACATAAAAAGATAGCAATGATACTGCAATCATAGCAAAGGCAGTTATGATACTGAGGTACTGAGATTTTAAATGTTTCATTTATTTAGTACTAGTTGATTTTTATTGATGATGCCTATTACGCTTCCTTTTAATTGTTTGCCTGCAAAGGCAGAATTTTTTGATTTTGATTGAATCATATCATGATTGAACGTATAGGTAGCTACAGGATTAAACATGGTAAGGCAGGCGTTTGTACCTTCTTTTATTTCCGGAATATTGATGTTAAATATTTTTCGGGGAGCAATGGTTAGCTTTTCAATAAGCTCGTTAATAGTCCAATGGGTATTTACCAACGACCACACAACCCCAAAAAGGGTTTCAAGTCCAATCATACCAGGTTTAGCATATTCAAATTCGCAAATTTTGTCATCAGCATGCTGCGGTATGTGGTGAGATGCAATGCAATCTACAGATCCATTTAGCAAAGCAGTAAGGATGGCAGCTCTGTCTTGTTCAATTCTAATAGGGGGATTAACCTTTAAATTGGTATCATACTGTTGCAAGGCTTCATCGCAAAAAAATAAATGATACGGAGTTACCGAACAAGAGATAGCTATACCTTCATTTTTTGCTTTGTTGATGTACTCAATACTTTTAGCCGTTGTAATGCCTGTAAAGTGCAATTTGCTATTGCTGTAATTGCTCAGTTTAATATCTCTTGCAACCATCAGTTCTTCTGCCATTGCTGGTTTGCCGGGCAGGCCAAGCCTTGTTGAAATTATGCCTTCATTCATTAAGCCATTGGCACCAATGCTTTTATCTTCCGGTATTTGTATAATAGTGCCATTAAATGGTTTAATGTACTGTAAAGCTTTTACCAGCAAGCCACTGTTTTGAATGGTATTGATGCCGTCGCTGAAAGCAATAGCACCCGAATTTTGCATGTCATACATTTCGGCCAATTCTTTTCCTTCGGCATCTTTGGTAACGGCGCCAATAGGGTAAAGTGTTACTGCTAAAGGTTTTGACTGTTGTATTAAATAATCTACCTGACATTTATTGTGTACTACCGGTTTTGTATTGGGCAATAACATAACATCTGTAAAGCCACCTTTTGCTGCTGCATTAGCACCTGTTTGTATGGTTTCTCTATGTTCAAATCCCGGATCAGCAAAATGAGCAAATACATCCATCCAGCCTAGGCTTACATGTAAATTTTCTTCTGAAATAATGGTAGCATCCTCATCAATTATATCATTTTTTATAGAAAGGATTATACCCTTATCAATTAAAATATCTTTTGTTTGTCCGTTAAAAGGGGAATTGGAGCAAACTATTTTGGCTTGTTTTAGTAGAACCTTCATGAAAAAAAAAGTTGCGCTAAGTTAATACAAGTTCATCTTTTTAGAACTGAAAATTTCAATTATATAAGTTATTAGGTTTTAAAACAAGGTAAAAAAAGTGGATATAGCAGCGCTCGGTAAGGCACACGTTGGGGATATTTGTAAAAAGGATCATGTATTGCAAAGCTAAAGCGAATATAAGGGAACAACGAGAAGGCAGCATGTTTGTGCATGGATTGTTGTAAAAGGCTGATAATGAACTCAGCAATGCCTCTACAATTATTCTTAAATGATGTGGATACCATTGCCTGGAAAGCCATTGCAGTTTGCCTGAATTCTTTAGCAGAAAAGTAAGAGGAATGGAGGGGACTGTCTTTATGGCATCGCCTTGTGGAAAAAAACCAGGCAGTCATAATTTTAAAAAATCTATTTATGCCCAGGTAGGTATGGCGTTAGCATTCCAAAAGCTCAAAATTCCATGAATATAGGGCCTGATGAGCATGATGGAATTTTTGTTAAACAATTACATATTGCGATTAGTTTTTATTTTTTTTTTAAAGACCAATATATATAATATATTAGCTAATAGAAATCGCTCACATAAATCGATATAAACACAAAAAAATGAAAAAACAAATTTTGATTACCCTTACAGTAATAAGCATCAATTTATTGATTAGCTGTAATTCAAAAACGTCTAATACAAAGGAAAAAATTAGTTCTTCTACTGAACAGACTGAAACCAAATTAACGCAAGAGGAAACAAAGTAAAAAGCTAAATTATCTTTTCAATTTAATAGAGAATCATTTCAGCAAAGCGAGACACAACAAAATACATCGGCAGGAATGCGTACTAATGATACGGATTGGTTAATTGTATTTAATGGAGAATCAACGGACAAAAGCAAAGAAGCTGGTTTACAGTTTAGAGTAAAAAATTTTAAATTGGAAACGGGTATTGTTTCAGTTTCTATATGTACCATAAGTCTCTTTGGGTTTGAAGAAAGTGGGATAACCGAGGCAGCACTCTACTCTAAAGAAGGTACTTTTTTAGAGATTACAAGTATTAAAAAGATTAAATCTGAAAGTTCTATGGGTACAACGTTAACCGAGTATAGCATAAACGGAAATTTTTACGGGAACTTCGGTACACTAACGGGCGAGAAAAACTATAAAGTTGATAACGGAGCTTTTGAAAACTACAAGTTAGTTGAGATAACAAAAAGCTAGTAGCTTAAAACTGAAATAAAATAGATATGCAGACAGCGTATTGGAAGACTTTACAGCTAATAAAGATTAAAAGCCAGCGTACAACAATGTATATAAAAAATAGGCGAAATAGCACTACATTAAAGGCTTGTGGCTCGTATCAAATTTTGTGCTGGCAGACAGTTTAGTGCTTCGAAATCACCAACTTTTCATATACTAACTGTTATGCGTCACACTAAGAAACACCAGCAAACATAAATGAACTATCAGACATTTAAACCACATTCAGACTTAGAAACAATAGTAAAATGCTACTGGACTTTAGAAGTTCCGGCACAACGGAACACCGAACGACAACTTATAATACCAGACGGTTGTGTTGATATGTGCTTTACTCTTGGAGACAACATAAAAAGGTACAACTCGGAAACTGATTTTGTAATTCAGCCCAGAGAAATGTTACTTGGTCAAATAACTGAGCAGTTCTACATTGAGCCGACAGGTTTTGTTGA
>JBBQTZ010000343.1:0-3482 GCA_038234405.1 Chitinophagales bacterium | reverse complement strand
ATAAACGAATTGCCAGATTTACAGGCAAGAATACAAGTTTCATTATTTAATATTTTGGAAGAAGGAGACTTACAGATACGTGGTTTTAAACTTCGGTTGCCGCTTGATGTACTGTTTGTGTTTACTGCCAACCCGGAAGATTATACCAACCGTGGAAGTATAGTAACGCCGCTAAAAGACAGGATTGAAAGCCAGATATTAACGCATTACCCAAAATCGATTGAAACCTCATTGGCCATTACAGAACAGGAAGCAAATATTTATGAGGAACAATTAGATAAGGTAAATATTAGCGATCTTGTAAAGCGCCTGATTGAACAGGTAGCATTTGAAGCAAGATCAAGCGAATTTGTAGATAAAAAGAGCGGCGTTAGTGCAAGGCTTACCATTGCCGCTTATGAAAATGCTGTAAGTAGTGCAGAAAGAAGGGCCATTATCAATAATGAAAAGCAAACGCAGGTTTGGATTAGCGATTTAGTAGGCATTATACCTTCCATCACCGGCAAAATTGAATTGGTATATGAGGGAGAGCAGGAAGGACCTTACCAGGTGGCATTCAATTTATTAGAAAAATCGATGAGAACTTTATTTGCCCAATACTTTCCCAATCCTGATACCATTAAAAAGAAGCGTGGTAAAGAGGCAGTAGTTGAAGAAAACCCCTATAAATCTATTACCCGTTGGTTTGATGCCGGTAATAATTTAGACATGTTTTTTGAAACAAAAGATGCCGACAAAGTGCAGCTTTTATACAAAATAGATGGCTTGCATGCTGTTGTAAAAAAATATTACAAGGCTGCAAACGAAATGGAAACTGCCTTGCTGATGGAGTTTGTATTACATGGTTTATCTTCTTACTCTCTTATTAGCAAAAAAGTACTTGATGGTAAAATTGAGTTTAAAGATTTGATGGGAAGTATGCTCAATTTGGGATCGCAGCAATTTTCTGATGATGATTTTACTGAAAGTGATTTTAGCTAGTAACCAGTTGAAAGTTTGCTGTTGCCTGCGTGAGGGATTGATGCGACAGCAGGCTCCGCCATTCGGACGGGAAAAGCTTGACCCTGTAGGGACAAACCCAAAAAACAATTATGGTACATAATGCACCACTTAAATAAAAGCGCTGCTGCTAGTTTTAAAATTAGCTGTAAGTTTGGGTTTCATAGTAAGGAGCTTTGGTGAATGAAGCAATAGGAAAATGACTATGAAGTATTTTTTATGGAAAGTATTGTTTCTACTATAAGTTTTTCTGCTACTGGTTTTTTTTCGAAACTGGTAGCAGATTACATTGCTGCTGATGAAAAATTACAACCATTTTATGAACATGAAGTAAACCTGGAGGGCATAAAAAATGCCATAGCCCGGCGAAAAGCGTTTAACACCAACCGGCAATTGCTGGTTAATACGTTGCAAAATAAGTATAGCAATTTTCAACTAACAGCAAAGCAGCAAACCAATATTGATTGGCTTGCATATGAAAATACTTTCACTATAACCACGGCTCATCAGCCCAATATTTTTACTGGCCATTTGTACTTTGTATATAAAATTTTACATGCTATAAAGCTATCAAATTACCTTAGTGAGCAGTTGCCCGAAGCTAATTTTGTACCTGTTTATTATATGGGTAGCGAAGATGCAGATTTGGATGAATTGGGCTTTGTAGTAATTAATGGCGAGCAATATAAATGGCAAACCAATCAAACCGGGGCTGTAGGTAGAATGAGGGTGGACAAGGCTTTAGTAGAGTTGATTGATTTATTTAGCGGTCAGTTACTGGTGCAGCCTTTTGGCGAAAATATAGTAACACTGATGAAAAAATGTTACGCTTTAGGTAACACAATAGAGCAGGCTACATTCCAATTGGTAAATGAATTATTTGCTGCCGATGGCTTATTAATATTGTTGCCGGATGATGTTGTCTTAAAAAACGCCTTCTCTCCAATTATTGCAAAAGAATTAGCTGAGCAATTTTCTCATCCAGCAGTTGCAGCCACTGTAAACGAGTTTCCAAAAGAATATAAAGTGCAGACAAGCGGACGGGAGTTAAACCTTTTTTACTTGCAGGAACAAAGCCGGGAGCGCATTGAAAAAACAGGTAATTATTTTGAAGTTGTAAATACTAATCTGCAGTTTACAGCGCAGGAAATAATGGAGGAACTGGAAAATCATTCCGAAAGATTTAGTCCCAATGTAATTCTAAGGCCAGTATTTCAGGAGTTTATTTTACCCAATATTGCTTTTATTGGTGGTGGTGGCGAAATAGCCTACTGGCTTGAGTTGAAGCAGGTTTTTGCCGCTGCAAAAGTTCCTTATCCAATGCTGGTTGTTCGCAATTCTTTTTTGGTAATTGAGCAAAAATATCAGCAGGTTTTAGATAAGTTACAGCTATCTCACACAGCAATTTTTAGTAAAGAATTTGATTTGATGAATCAATTGGTTAAGCGGTATTCTGCTTTACAGGTGGATCTTGTAAAAGAGAGGGAGCAACTGCAGCTTATGTACCAGCATATTAGCGATGTAGCTGGTAAAATTGATGCTACTTTACAAACGCATACAGCAGCCCTGTATGTGAAAACCAATAAAAAAATACTACACCTCGAAAAGAAGATGCTGCGTGCCGAAAAGAAAAAATTTGATGAAAAGCAGCAGCAGTTACATAAAATAAAAGAACAGTTATTTCCCAATAACAGCCTGCAGGAAAGGGTAGAAAATTTTATGGGTTTATATGCACAATACGGAGATGATTTTATTAAATCGCTGTATGAAAATTCACCAGCACTTGAGCAGCAATTTACGGTGTTGGTAGTACGATAAATAGCCTACAGCCAGTCAGCTTTTTTAAACAAAGAATAAATAGTAATACACAAAGCGAGCGTTACCAATACAACAAAAGGGTATCCATACTTCAATTCCAGCTCTGGCATATACTTAAAATTCATGCCGTAAAAACCGGCTACCATTGTTGGTATTGCAATGATAGCGGCCCAGCCTGCAAATTTTTTAGAAACTTCGCCACGTGAAATTGAAATAAGGGAAAAGTTGGCTTCCAGAGCGGTGTTCAGCAGTTCACGGGCATGATCTACCATTTCATTGATGCGCAAAGCATGATCATATATATCACGAAAATAAGGTTGGGTATCTTCTGAAATAAGGTTGATATCAAAACGCATTAACCGGTTAGCAATGTCAACCAACGGAGACACAGCACGCTTTACATTGAGCAATTCTCTTTTTAGTTGATAAATATCTTCGGTAGTTTGCCTGCTTGGTTTGTCTTTAAAAATTTTCTCCTCAATTTCTTGTAAATTTTCTTCCAGGGTATCTACCACCGGAAAATATTGATCTACTATAGAATCCATCACTGCATATAATGCAAAGCCTTGTCCTTTCCGCAGCAGGTTGGGCATGCTTTCGCAACGGGTTCTAACATCTGCATAAGAAATATTGGAGCCATGGCGAATGGTAATTAAAAAATTTTG
>JBBQTZ010000342.1:0-3498 GCA_038234405.1 Chitinophagales bacterium | reverse complement strand
ACCACCATTACCATTAAAGGTTTGCCCTTTGGATAATACAAATGAAAAGAAAAAAGCTATAAATAGTAATGATTTTTGCATAAGATTGTATAGTAACCTATTGGACTAAAATAGTTTTATTGAGGTTTTCTGCAAAGTTTTGTATTGCGTTACCTAAATATTTTTGTAAAAATTTAAAACTAGCGTTCAAAAAAATAAGAAAAAAATTATTACTGTTGTTTTATCATTAAGTTACTACAATTATTTACTATCGAAAAAAACTAAAAAATGCCTACTCCGCAAAATCATCCACATTGTTTTTACTGTGTAAATTCAATGTTTTGGAAGAATTTGCAACTAAATCATCCATACTTTTAATTTCATTGGGGGTAAAATACCTCCATTCGCCTGGCTTAAGATTACTTAAATGAATATGCATAATCCTTGTTCGCTTTAGTGCAACTACTGTATAACCAAGTGAGGTGCACATTTTTCTTATTTGCCTGTTTAACCCTTGTGTTAGTATTATACTAAACCTGCTTTTTCCTTCCTGCTTTACCAAACAATTTTTAGTAACAGTTCCTGCTATTTTTACACCATTACTCATTTGATGTATAAAATTAGTTGTAACAGGTTTATCTACTGTAACGATATATTCCTTCTCGTGATTGTTGCCTGAACGTAAAATTTTATTTACAATATCTCCATCATTGGTTAAAAAAATAAGTCCCTCAGAAGGTTTATCCAACCGCCCAATAGGAAATATCCGGTTTTTATAATTTATAAAAGAAACTATATTAGTTTTATCTTTTAAATCTGTAGTGCAGGTAACACCAATTGGTTTATTAAATGCTATGTAAACAGTTTTATCTTTTTTCTTAATAGGCTCGCCATCTACTTCAACCACATCACCTGCATTAACCCTGTTACCTTTAAAGGCAACTGAATCATTAATAGTAACTCTACCCTGTTCAATAAATTTATCTGCCTCTCTTCTTGAGCAAAAACCCGTTTCACTAATATGTTTATTTAAACTTTTGTCCATTTTAAAAAAACGAAAGTAAGATATTTTGCAGTTTTAAATGGCTTCAGAAGGCGAAACCCAAATTGTCGCTCCTGATTTCGGTCGGTGAGGACACCGGCCGAGGCCCAGCCGTGGTCAGTGTCCTCACCGACTACTTGATGTTGCGACAATTTGGGATGCACCCGCTTTAGATAGGTACATACTACTTTACTATTTAAATTGATGGCTTAAAATATATTATAAAATATTTTAAAATTTTATGATTAAAAAATTCGATGGTACATTAGAGAAACCAATGTATTACAAAATTAAACCTACATTTTGCAATTGAAATGCTGGTAGAGTATTTAACCCTCGTTGTGTAGTGTAAAACCCGTTACGATTTTAACTTCAAAAACTGGATTTAAAAACATTCTTAGGCTAGACTCAACTTAAATTGGTTAAACATTATATAAATAGGTAATCATCAAAATAAAAAAAGATGCACACAAGTACATCCATTTGAATTTCAAATTAGTTTGAAATAAATTATATCAAGAAGAATAAATTCACAATTTGAGGCCTTAAAAAACAGGTCTGTTTGTCCTTATAGAATGGTACATGTCATGCATAATCTGCATGTGAGGCGCTGTTAATACCGCTAAACCTAAAAAAACATATCCCATCATTGAATTGTTGCTAATAAACATAAAGCCTGTTAGTCCAAATATGGCTATACCAGTTAAAGCTAATACACTATATAGAATAATTTGTTTTGCTATAAGGTTTTTAGAGAATAAATTATTATTTCGGAGGTAATTAATTATGTTTTTGAGAGAAATAACAGAATGCCATACTACAAAATAGAATGTAAACCCAAGAAGCATTGGTAAATTATACAGTATAAAAAGGATTACCGCAAATCGTATCAAAAAATATCCTTTTTCTAAATGATCTGAATTGTTACGTAAAAAATAAACAAAAGTTGTAGTGAAGAACAAAATACCAGCCATAGACATAATTGTATAGCGGTTTTCATCTATTAGATTAATAAAGGCTAAATTCTCTTTACCAGATTTAAATTGAAGAAAGATGGGTGTAATATCTTCGAAGTGATGTAACAAAATCACTGACAAAATTACGAGACCGTAAGAAATAACAAACAACTTACCTAAAAAGGTATTTGTTTTAAATTGGTGAAGATCTGTTTCACCAAAATGATATGCAGCAAATAAAATAAAAAGCAAATTACCAATAAGAGGGAAAAACCATAAAGTAGCTGAAAATAAGACAAGCCGACTTACGTAAATGAACAAAAACCTTACTCTGGAAAATTCCATTTTGTGAGAATCTGCATTTCTATTGGCAACTAACAAATCGGCGGCTCCATGTGGCACACCTAATAATAGAATGCCCGACAAAAAAATAATGAACTGAGCGTTATCATCTACCTTATAAATAAAATGCTGAAAAAAGAGCAAAAGGCAACCAGCAGATAACAGGGCAATTCTTAGCATAATAATTTTTTGCAGTGTAAAATAAAAATATATAAAAAAGTACGATACAAATAGTATATGTATCGTACTTTTTTAAAATTATCTAAGCCTGCGCTACTAAAGGTTTATCTGATTGAGCCAATGCATAAATTACAAGGCCAAATCCGATTTTGTTAATTGCATCTCCAATGTTGTAAACAATGTCCATTGATAGACCCTGGAGCATCTTAATACCAAACAATCCACCTTCGGTACCAGCAATGTAACCAACAGGATAAATTGCCCATCCTACCAATACGAACCATCCTAAAGTTTTTACAGCTTTAGCAACAGCAGGACCAGCATTACCAGCTAATTTGGCAACTTCGCCAAACCACACTAAGTAAACAATGTAAAAGTAAGCGATACCGCTAAGTAAACCCCAAATCCAACTTTGAGTCTCTTTACCGTAGATTGCCTCACCAATGTAACCAGTAACAAGCATTACAATTGATGCAGCAATTAACTGCCATAATAAACCAATTTTAGCACCGGCTTTTCTGGTAATTAAATAAAACTCAACACACATTAAAGGAACAGTAAGAATCCAATCTACGTAACGGAAAAAAACCGGAGATTCACCCGTGTCAAGATTGTAACCTCTCATGTAGTAATAATGTACTGCGGCAATAAATGTTATTAACCCAGATACAAGAATTGAGGTACGCCATTTTTTGTCTACGTTAGACATTTCGAAAAAGAAAAAAACTGCAGCAGCCATCATTGCCATAGTGCCAATGAAAAACGTGAAAGCTACATAATTGTTGGTTGCAATTGGGAGCACTCCCAGAAGTTTGAAATACATAATTGTTGGTTTAAGTGAAAAAAAAAGTTGATTGGTGGTTTAAATCTGTTAAATGTTTTGTTGAATGTTAATATTGGTATGTTAAACGCTTCATGATGCAAATATGTTTAAATTTTTTCAGAATATTCTGAAAAAATCAATAAATAAATAAATGATTTTAAAATAGCTAGCTTTTG
>JBBQTZ010000341.1:0-3517 GCA_038234405.1 Chitinophagales bacterium | reverse complement strand
AATAGTTGCAGCAGCGTCTGTCCAGTAAGATAATGTGCCACCACCAGTGCTACCTGTTGTAACTGCAGGTAACGTTAAATTGACCGTTCCAGTACAAACCGCCTGGTTGGTAATTTTGAGCACTGGTGTTGTCGACACAGTGACTGTAACCGGGTTAGACATTGTAAAACTACAGCCGTTATTATCTGTAGTGGCAACTACAGAATAAGTATTGGTGGCATTTAAAACGCCGGCAGGTAAGTTAATGTTGCCGCCATTACCAGGCAATGGAGCACCTACATTTACATTTAACGCATTTCTAAGCTGATAGCTTACCCCTACATCAGAGCCCTGCAATAAAATGCCTGATGACCCTCCCACACAAAGGGGAGTAGCGGTAGCAGATGTTAATTTATCTGCGGGTAAAGGGGTTATGTTAACTGTAGTGTTGGCAGCCACCGTACAACCAAACCCATCCGTAACTGTAAGTGAGTAGGTGCCATTATTTACAGCATCTGCACTATAAGATATGATTGGGTTTTTTTGTGTAGATGTAAATGAATTAGGCCCCGACCATGAATAGGTATATGGGCTTGACCCACCGATAACATTAGGGTTTAGATATAAGGTATCTGATTGACAAGCAGAGGTACCAGAGTTTACTGTTGGTACTGCGGCTAACCCAACCGGTGAAAGCGTACCAAACGAAATGTCATCCAATCCAAAATCATTTCCTGGACTTGAAGGATTTAAATTTACAATTGAAATATTAGCCACTGTTGCAGGTCCCGAGTTCCACTGTCCAAAAAAACGAACCCAGGTAAATGGTCCACTAAAGGAGGTGTAACCTCTTGTTAGGTATGCAATTGAACCAGTTTGAAAACCATTTACAGAAAATTGTAGCACTGCATTGTTAACATCCTGTAAAGATAAACCCCATGCAGAAAAATAATAAGTGGTGTTTGGTTGCACGGCAATATTTAATTGAGACCAAACTACAGGTTTAGCAGAAGAAGGCATACCATTAATAATCATAAAATTGCCAGAACCTGTAGTATGATCTTTTCCGTTAAAAGCAAAATGAAATGCACGGGCGTCTGGTCCTACAGCATAGGTTCCATCCACAAGCAGGCTTACCTGGTCATTATTATAAGCTGTAGTAAAACCAGTATTACCCTGTTCAAAATTACCATTTAATACTAACTCCTTTTCAACTGTAAAAGTTTTGGTAGCTGCACAACCATAAGGGGTTTGGCTTGTAGCAACAGTATAATCGCCAGAGTTAGCAACATTAATAGTTTGAGTAGTTTGCCCGGTACTCCACAAATATGCTGTTCCTACGCTTGATGTTAACTTTACAAAACCGTTGCCTACGCAATAATCTGCAGTAATGGTTGGTATTATTGTTGGTGTTGGATTTACTGTTACAGTAATAGTGAAAGGAGTTGCAGCAACTCCGCATAATGTAGGAGTTACGCTATAGGTAACAGTTGCCGGAGCATTTGTTAAATTGGTAAGTGTTTGGCTACAAGTAGAAGTGGGCGTTACTTGTGCAGAAGCACCTGATACAGCACCGAGCGGTGAAATAACTGGAGCAGACCAGGTGTATTGCACAAAAACGGCTGCCGGAGTTGCACTAAAAGATTTACTACTACAAATAGTAGGTGCCTGATTAGAAAAACCTAGTAGTGAATTTAAAATGGAATAATACTGAAGCTGACTACATTCAAGTGTTGCTTTATCTGAAGCTGAAAGTAAACCAGGAAATAATATAAATTCTGAAACGCCAATATTACCAGTTAAGCCTCTGTTGTTAAATGTTGAACTAATAGAAAAGTTATTGGTGCGGCTTACTGCTGTTGATGCTGTAAGGGTATGCAAGGCTTTGGTGCCATTCATTGTTTGTGCGCCATTTACCCAATTAGTTGGCACTGCGCCAGTATTAAAAACCCAATCTTTACCAGTTTGATCAATTGTTGGAAGATAACCATATCTTATAGATAAATCATCATTTTTAGGACTTGCAAAAAGGGTTTGATAGGTAGTATAGCCAACGTTAGTAAGATTACGAACTGCATTTACTGTTTGAATAACTGTACTTACATTTGACTCTAATACTTGTGCAGTTGAATTCCAAATTAAGATCGGTTTACCGTTTACAATTTTCATTGCCCCTGCTTCTATTATTAATGGTTGTGCAGCATCTGTATTTTGAATAGCGTTGTTTTGTTTACCAGTTTGATCGTACCATATTTTTACAAAGCAATTAGTTGTTGCCCCTGCATAAAATGCGCTAAAGGTGGGTATAGTTGCACTTTTATAAGCAAAATTGAATGAAGTTATTGTAGCAGTGGTAGTAATAGTAAGGGTGGTGGCATCAGTTATTAAAGCAATAGTACCAATAATTCTGAACGATACATTATCAACAAGAACTTCTCCTACTGACAATTCAGTTGTAAAATTAGTACCTGTACCAATTACTACATTAGAACCGTTTGCAATAGCCAGCGTACCAGACCTTGCAGTGAATGCCGACGTATTCAATAAAGTAATATTCTGTATAAAAGCTATTGAACTTGAAGCACTTAGTTCGTTGCTTGCATCAAAAGCAACATCAACTTCTGCGTTATCACTACTACGCCTCACTCTTATTGCAGCCCCTGTATAGTCACTTGCTAATTTTCTAAAACTATAAGCAGCAGATGGTGAAGAAGATAAACCAACATTGTTAAGTACATTTTGGGCTTGTGTATTATTACAAAATAAAAGTAGAAAGATAAAAACAAAAGGTAAAAAACCTAAAAATTTAGATTGTACAGCAGAAACAGAAGAGTTTATACAGTAAACAAAAAATTTTATTTTATTAAAAAACGACATGATAATTATTAGCTTTTTTTAGAAAAACAATTTTGAAGAAGTTAAATACCTAATTTAAAATTGATTAATAGTCAACGGCTTGGCAACTAAATTTATATTGTGGCGTTTTGATGGGATAAAAAAATTAACTACGCTTTATTAAAAAAGCTGAAAAATATGAGGATAATTCGGAGTTTTTAAGGATTGAAGAAAGACCAAAATATTTATTAGTCATTAACAAATATAAAACTTAAATTATTATAAACATACTTATACACAAAATTAATTTATTGTTATATAATAGTATTGTTCAGCGTAATACCTGGTAATTTTTCTTTTATTAATAAATGTTTATTTTAAAAACAGCAATTAATATATTTATTTAAAACATTAAAAAAAGATTTTAATAATCTTACAAACTATTTTATAAAGCTGTATCTAAAAAATTATATTAAAACACTAAATACCTTTAAACATTTTTACAAGAAGAAATGTGATTAACTTTTTTTCTTTTTTTTTTAAAAGCATTTAGTGTTTTTGTAGCTTTAGTTAGCGAAAAATAAAAATTTGTAGTATTGCAGTTAGACGCTGCTCACTTTTAATTGTTAAAAAACGGTTTCACAATATCCTCTTGTAGTGTAATTAACTTCAGGTAATAAACATTCTTATTTAACGCATCAAT
>JBBQTZ010000340.1:0-3528 GCA_038234405.1 Chitinophagales bacterium | reverse complement strand
ATCAACCAGTAATAGTTCCAGTTAACACTGTGCAAAAAACACCATTTTTCATTAAGGCAATTATTAAATAAATACTGCGAAGCAAAAATATGGTAGCACAATATGATGCAAATGTAAAGGCACTGATTGCTTACCTCAAGCTACTGAAAGTAAAGGTAAACGGCGGTATGGTTAATGAAACATTCCAAAACCATCCCGACTGGCCAAGCCTGCTCTGCATAGGCGATTCATTGCACAAATGGAATATACCCTACGCAGCAGGTAAAATGTACCCAACCGCAATTGCCCAGTTACCCACACCATTTCTTGCATATACTAACAACAGAGCACACCCTTTATCAGTTATAACGGAAGTTACAAACAGCAGCATCCGCCACTATTCAAAAAATTACAATAACCCAATAAACGAATCACAGGAAAGCTTTTTAAAAAACTGGACAGGTGTGTACCTGATTGCACAGGCAACCGAACAATCTGGTGAAAAAGATTTTGAAATAAACAAGCGAAAAGAGATTGTCAGTTCCTTAATCCCGGCTTCATTAGTTGTTTTATTGGTTACACTTTCGGTAGTTTTTCTTTACCACAGCATTCAGCAAAATAGCCTTGCTTTTAGCATTACAGGAATTTACCTGCAATACTTTATATCACTCATTGGTATGGCAGTAGCATCCATGTTGCTTTGGTACGAGGTGGACAAAAATAATCTTGCCTGTAAACCATTTGCTGGCTATTCAGGCACAAAGCAACGATGAACAGGTAATAAAACATGCTTTAGACGATTGGTATTTAAGTGATAAAAAAGAGTATGATGTTTTTGCAGCAAAGTATGTTATGAACGGAGAGTTAACTAAGCAAGGAGAAAAAATTGAAGCAATGGACAACTGGTGTAAATCAATGAATATACACGTAACTCCAACTATTTTTATTAATGGATACCAACTCCCCGATGCTTATAACATTGAGGATTTACAATATTTTTTGTTGGAATAGTTCCCAAGCAAAAAAGCCAAGGGAACTATCCAGGTCTGCAGATCGGGAGTAAGGCAGCCAAAGCCTTTGATGCCTAAAGCCAAGGCACAAACAATTTTTAACAATTTTTAAACAAGGAAAAAGTTGCATTTTTGACTTGAATCCTACATTTTTATAAAGTTAAAGCTTAGAATTTTTTAAAAATAAATTAAAAATTTTAAGCATCTATAAGCATCTAATAAAGTGAACTACAAATGTGTAAACCTAAAATTTTATTAAATATGAAAGTCTTCATTATTACGTTAGTATTGTTTTCTTTTGGGGTGTCTTTACATGCACAAAATAAAATTGGTATAATATCAAAAATTAGTAAGCCTAAAGCAGGTATTGAAAATTCTTTTGTTTACCATCCACCAGCCCATCTGTTAATACCAGACAGTATATATGCTTCGGTTATTTACGAAACAAATTCAGGGATGCAAAACAAACTGATTCCCATTAAAATAATTGATAAAAATTATGAGTTTTCTTTTAAAGAAAATGATTCTGTAAATATGTTTATAGCTGCTGTTACCGATGCCAACAACAAACCAATTGATAGTAATTCTGAACTGGGTTTTTCAATTTACCTGTATGGAAAAAACGGTGTTGTTCCGGGTGTAGCCTATATTTCAGCAGCAAAACTTCTCAGCTTTTCTGCACCCCGGTATTTTAATTTAAATAGTGATAAACTACAGCCCCAAATTATGAGTTTGTTTGAGAAGGGCTATAAAATTTCTCCTTCATTAAACAGAGACGCATATTATGTGTACTATCTTAATTTGCTGTATCAGCAAAAAAAAGATACTGTAAAGCCAACATTGATTGCGATAGCAAAACGAATGAGTATGGCCAAAGATGATGAACTACAATGGATGAATGCGATTGAGATTTACAAGCTCTTACAAATGGGTAAAGAGGCAACATTGATTGAAAAAAAGGCCATTTCAACTTATCCGAATGGCGGAATAGTTAAAAAGAAATTTTGGGAAAATTTTTATTCTACTCCTGATAAGACAGAACAATCCATACTCGCAAGCAAGGATGAGTTTGTGCATCGTTTTAAAAGTGTTAGTGCTGTAGAAAACAATCGTTTCTACACAGTAATGGTTGGTACTTTGTTTGAAAAAAAGGAATGGGATAAATTACCCAAATACGAAAGTTTGTATGAAGATAAAATTGCATTAGCCGGCATGTATAATAATTTTGCATGGAAGCTGTCAGGAGAAGAAATAGACAATGCAGGAACAGATATGCAGATAGCAAAAATGCTTTCGCAAAAAGCTGTTGGTTTTGTTGAAAATGAATTAAAAATAGCTATAGCTAAAAATGAATTGAATCAGAGCTTGCAAGGCACATACAATAATAATTCGGATACGTATGCACTTATTTTATATAAACTTGGGCAGTATGACTCTGCTTTTTTTTACCAGCATGCTATTTACAAACAGGGGGGGCAGTTAGATGCAGGAGGATTAGAACGATATGCAGTATATGCCGAAAAAATAAAAGGTGCAGCATATACAAAACCAATAATTGAACAAGAATTGTTAAAAGGTGCCAATTCGCCTGCAATGGCGAAACAACTTCAATCTATTTACAATCAGCTTCATCTTCCCGAAAGTGAATTTATTATGCTTAAAGAAAAATCACGGCTAGCCGCAAGACAGAAATCAATGGATGAAATAAAATTGAAATTTGGTGTGGTTAAAGCAAATAATTTTTCTTTAAAAAATATCGAAGGCAAAACAGTCACCTTATCTTCCCTGGCAAATAAGGTAGTGATAATAGATTTTTGGGCAACCTGGTGTGCCCCATGCCGGGCATCTTTTCCTGCAATGCAGGAAATAGTAAGCAAATACAGGGATGATAGTTCAGTTGCTTTTCTTTTTATAGATTCATGGGAAAATAAACCTGAACATGAAATGACAAAAGCAGCCATAGCCTTTATCGAAACTAATCAATACAGCTTCAATGTATTACTTGATACTCATAATAAGGTAATATTGGATTATAAAGTAGAGGGAATTCCTGCAAAGTTTGTTATTGATAAGAAAGGAGATATTATTTATATGGGATTGGAAACAAAAGATCTTCCTGCTATAATTGAAGAAGAAAAAAATAAGATTATTTAAAAACATATACCCGAGGATATTTAGAAGTAAAGTAAAATATCTTTTCTCAGTTCTAACCGGCAATAAACACTTTCTAGTATTTATAGTTAGAAAATTTTCAATATTTTTTGTTGTAATAGTTCCCCAGCAAAAAAGCTAACGGAACTGTCCCGATCTGCAGATTGGGAAATAGGCAGCCAACGGCCTGTTGATGCTAAAAGCTAAAGGCACAAACAATTTTAAAAAAATTGAAAATTTAAAAAAATTGGTTCTTCGGTAAAGTTAGTGGGTTAGTTAAATTTAAACTTATTGCCTATCATATAAATCATGTTGATAAAGTTGTCAATGTTTCTAAAACCTCTAGCCCTGGTTTTTGTTAATTGCACTACGCTATTAATACCCTCTG
>JBBQTZ010000339.1:0-3617 GCA_038234405.1 Chitinophagales bacterium | reverse complement strand
CCGCAGGTAAATTAAAAGAATAATTACCCGCCTCATCTGTTAAAGCAGATTTACTTTTACCTACTAAGGCTACCGTTGCAGAAGCTAGCGGTACACCTTTTTCATCCTTAACAAATCCGCTTAATGTGCCAGTTTGGGCTTTAGCAAAGCCAATCCAAAAAAGGTTGACCAATAAGCAAAGTAAGACCTTGTTTTTAAATAGTTTTTTTCTCATAATGTGGTTTTTGGTTAAAAGTAAATTACGCATTTAACATTAAAACGGGCTTAATGTTTAATAAAAATTTTAAAAATACTAATTTACATAAACATATCCTCATAATATAAACATAAAATAAAAAATAATATAATAAATTAGAAGATATCCTGTTGAAATTTTTATTCAATTAACTTTCTATTGCCAAACCTGATTGCTCAAAATATAGTTTAATGATGGCCAGCACATTGTACTTGGGTTCATCTTCCACAAAAACTGGAAAAATGGTTCTTATATCTGTATATAATTGCAGGGTTTGGGTAGATAATTTTGAACTGCATTGTAAGTAATCAATTGCCTGCAGCAGTGCCATCGTTTGAATGCTTACAACCGTAAAGCTATTGTCGATTACTTTTTTGGTGAGCAAAGCTGCATTGCAACCCATACTAACCATATCCTGGTTATCGTTATTGTTTGGAATGCTGTGTACGTACATTGGGAAAGAGAGCGTTTGGTTTTCTGCCACAGTAGATGTAGCTGTAAACTGCATGCCTTGCATACCAAAATTTAAACCCGGCACGCCTAAATTTACAAAAGCTGGTAATTTTTGGTTGAGTTTATCATTTAATAAATAATTCAATTGCCGTTCTGATAGCATGGATAATTTAGTAATGGCTATTTTCAATTTGTCCATTTCCAGCGATACATAATCGCCATGAAAGTTGCCGCCATGAAAAACATTTTGGTTGCGATGATCCACCACAGGGTTGTCGTTTACGGAATTAAGTTCTGCAACCAGCACATCAGCAGCATGGCTGATTGTATCCTGTATGGGACCTAAAATTTGGGTAACGCATCGCAGTGAATAATACTCTTGTACTTTATTTTCCAGCACATTTTCTTTTAACGCTTCGCCATTGTATAGGTGTTGAGAGCGGTTGCGAATCATTTTACTATCCTTTAAAATGGATCGCATTTTTGCAGCAATCACATTTTGCCCGGGATGCTGTTTTACTGCATTTAATTCATTGGAATAATGATCATCATAGGCTTCTGCCACTTCATTCATCATTGCAGCAAGCATTACGGACAAGCCCAATAATTTTTTTGCCTGGATGATATTTACCAGTCCAATACCCGTCATGGCAGCAGTGCCATTTAAAATAGCCAAACCCTCCCTTAATTGGATGGCAAGTGGTTTAAACTGCAATAGGTTAAAAATATCTTTTGTTGGATGCTGCACATCTTTGTATAAAACCTCGCCTTCGCCAATAAGCACAAGTGCAAGATGTGCCAGTTGCACAAGATCGCCACTTGCGCCCACGCCTCCCTGTTCGTAAATACAGGGAGTAATATCATGGTTAATAAGATGGGCAAGCAACTCTACCAAATCGGTATGTACCCCGGAATAGCCTTTCATCAGGCTGCTTAAGCGGGCAATCATTAATGCCTTTACCAATATCGGCGATAGCAAATTGCCACTACCACAGCTATGGCTTCTGATAAGATTATATTGTAACTGCAGCAGATTGGCGTCTTCTATTTTGTATTGGGCCATGGGGCCAAAGCCTGTATTAATGCCATAAATAAGTTTATTGGCGGAAAATTGTTGTAAAAATTGGAAATTTACTGCTACATTTTCAACGGCGGATTGATCAAGTACCACTTCATTTTTTTTAAATACAAGTTCTTTAAAATCATTTAAGGAAAGTTTGTTTGCTCCAATGGATATCATAAATACAAATTGAATAAATTACAAAAAATAATAATGGGTAATGCCGGTGTGAAATTATAATTATTAATAGACGCAAAATTTATACAACTTATTTTTTATATACCAAACTGTATTAATTATATGAAATTTATATGTACACTTATCCTGTTAATGATTATCCTGTTAATGCTTTCTTTTAACCCAGATTTTGCAGTTTAAAATTTATTACGACTTCTTCCGAAAGCTTTTGGAAAAAACCTCAGTACGGTTTCAACTACAAAATCCTGGTTTTAATAAACACAAAAAAAGTACAATCTTAAAGTATTACAGCCTGGTTTTTGGGTAAATTTTTAATAATGGGTAAATTTTTACACTAAATCATCCCATTTACTAATAACACAAATTGTTTTTTATTCGCAAATTGAATTTTTAAATCCACACTTTTTTCCACAAAATTGGTAATCTATAATAAAAACCCTTTTGCTTTTTATAAAGGCAGGCCTTTTAAATGGGTTTTAGTTGGGGTATGCATAATCCTTTGGCGTAATTTATGATATTAAGATAAAAAAAAACTTATACTAAATCAAACAATAACAAATTTAAAATAATAAGATGTAAAAACCCTCGTATATTTTAATAAAAAATATTTGTTAATGCTTTGCTCGGTGTATGACACATTAATTAATTCTTAAAAAAAAATGTAGGAAGTATTATTATTTTTATGCGCCCAACACATTTTTCCGTTTTATTACGAGTACTTAATAGTAAAGTGTTTATTTCAAAAAAAATAAAGGCTTATTTAATTTGTACATTTTGCCTTTTATTAATGTTAGATAGTGACGTGCTTGCGCAAACAAAAAGGGTAGTTGCCATTGGCTCCTCTACTACCGCAGGTAATGGAGCAACTGTAAAGAATAGCGGCTGGGTAAGTCTTTTTCAACGATATTACAACTGCCAATTGAGTGTAATAGATACAACATACAATCTTGGTGTGGCGGGTACAGATCCATATAATGCTATGCCTGACAGCTATGTGCCAACAATTGGGCAACCTGCATCCAATCCTAATACCAACATAGACAAGGCTTGTTTTTTACTCAATGATTTATCTAATCCTGCCAATGGATTGGTAATTGTGAATTTTCCATCCAACGGGTATGATGATTATAGCATAGCAGAAATTTTAAATAGTTTGCAAACAATATATAATGTAGCCATTTCTGAAGGCCATAATTGTTTTATTACTACCACACAGCCAAGAACAAGTGGTGTTTTTAATAGCCATGCTGTTAAGAAAAAAATGACTGATATTAAAGATTCTATCATCAACAGATTTGGATTGGCCAACACCTTGAATTTTTGGGAGGGTATGGTAAATACGGAAGATTCTTCCATTCTTTCAAAATATGCTAGTGGCGATTTAATACACTTTAACAATGCAGGGCATCGGGCTTTGTTTGATAAAGTAGTTGCCAAAAATATTTTTAAACTGCCGGTTTGGTATTCCAAAGCTACGGGAACGCTTGAAAATTTGAGTACCTGGGGCAGCAACCCCGACGGAAGTGGTAACAATCCCGGTAGTTTTACAGCAGACAATCAGTTATTTTATATTGTAAATAACAGCATGCCAACCATTGCCGCCGATTGGATAGTCAGCGGAATAAATACCCGATTGATTGTTGGCGATGGTACAAAATCTGTAAAATTGAT
>JBBQTZ010000338.1:0-3630 GCA_038234405.1 Chitinophagales bacterium | reverse complement strand
GGCATTTGTAAAACAGGAAATGAAGCCTTGACCTTTTTAAAAGATGTACAACCTACTATTATTTTACTGGATATCAGTTTGCCCGATATTGATGGACTTGAACTGTGCTCTATGATTCGAAAAAGTAATTCCTTTTCAAAAATTATCGGATTAACGTCTACTAATGAAGCAGGTATCATAACACAATTTCTTTACAAAGGGGGCAATGGGTACCTGCTGAAAAATATGGAAAGAGCGGAACTGCTAACCGCTATCAATGAGGTAATGAGTGGTAAGGTATTTTTAAGTACAGCCGCCAATCAGAAAATATTGGAACAATATAACTCTGTAAACCATGCGCTAAAAAATGCTTCGGTATTAACGAGGCGGGAGAAAGAAATATTACAGTTACTTTACCAGGGCCTGAATGGGCCGCAGATAGCAGAACATTTATTTTTAAGTCATTTTACCATTGAAACGCATCGAAAAAATTTAATGCAAAAACTTAATGTAAGTACCACACAATTGCTTATAAAAACTGCCCTTCAATTAAAGCTGATTTAGTACCTATCTGCAGTTTAAAAAAATATAGATGGCTTCTTTTAAGCGAGCGAAATTGGTTATTCTGAATTTGTATATAATTTGTTATACAAATATTGCTATGGCTGATAAAGAGAATGGGTTTATTAAAAGCTTTGTAATACCATAAAAAAGATAAGTACAGCTAGTATCTGCAGTATATTGAACCGTATCAATTTATTTTTTAAAGGCGCAGTCTGTTGGCTGCGCTTAAAGTACGTTTTACCAGCATAGCGGTTAGAAATGATTTATTTCTTTGAAAGTATTGTCAATAATTAGTTTACTTGGAATTTACTTTGGAAACGATTAGATTTTTTAATAGCTTATTGAAATTAAAGATATGCTTCACTTTAAACTTATTGTAAACAAAATTACGGATGTATCAGAAAATTATTTTTAAAACCATTTCTTTTTGTGTGCAATATTTATTACCTGTGCCCGGCTGTTTACATGCAACTTGTTGTAGATATTGATAACGTGCTTTTTGGCTGTGTTGGCACTTATACCTAGCTGATTGCCTATTTCTTTATAAAGTAAACCCTTTACTAACAACTGCAGTATTTCTTGTTCTCTTTGGGTGAGGTCAAAAAATGTTTGAGCATCTTTTGTTACTGGCTCCCTCGCCATTTTTAATTCATTGTTTTGTACGAGTTGCAAAATTTTATGGGCAATGCCTGGTGAAATAGGGCCAACACCACTTTCCTGCATCTGCCAAAGCATATCTGCAATATTTTCTCCGCTTTCGTCTTTTAGCAAGTATCCAAAAGCACCTGCTTTAATGGCTTTAAAAATTTTTTCCTCATCATCAAAAATGGTAAGTACAACAAATTTTACTGAAGGGTACAAAAATGAGCCCATCGTTATTGCATCAACACCATCCATTACCGGCATTTCTAAATCCATCAGCACAACATCTGGTAAATTAGCTACGTTCAATAACTGCATTTTATTCAGAAAATCGCTGCCATCTTCTGCGGTAAGACTCACCTCAAAAAGCGCATTCCCAATCAGTTTATTTTTTAAAATATTTCTATTGCTTGCTTTATCATCTACTATGGCGATGTTAAGTGTCATGCTTTTTTAATTTATTCAAATATCAACAATTTGGTAGCGTTTTTAAATAATCCAGTTGAATTATAAATAGTATACCGTCAGCTCTATTACAGTGCCTGCACCGGTACTGCTGGTTATACTTATACTAAAGTGTGAATCAATTGCCCGCCTTTTCATATTTGCCAGGCCATTACCCTTTTGCTCAATACTTGCTTTATCAAAATCAAAGCCCAGGCCATCATCCTTTACAGTAAGTTTCCATTTATTATTTTCCATAAGGCTGGTAATATAAACATTGGTTGGTTCTGCATGCTTAATCGCATTTGAAACTGCTTCCTGTACTGTTCTTACAATATCAAGGGCTGTTTTTGAATGTAAATGAAAATTTGCAGCAGCATCTCCCTGTATTATAAAATTTATATGGCTGTAATATCTTGAAAAAGGCTGAATAAAATTTCTTACTCTAAGCAGGCAGTCTTCCGCACTATACCGTTCTTTACCCAATGCCCAAATTGTTTCCCTTAAAGAAGTTATAATGTCTTTTGAAGCAAATTTAAGATGACGGGTTAATTCATTTCTTTTATTATAATCAAACTCCTGGTGAAGTAGTTCGGCATTGTACAACACAGCATTGGCATATACGCCAAGGCTGTCGTGCAAATCCCTTGAAATTCTTTCCCTTTCCTGCTTTAGCTCCTGCTCAATTGTAAGTTGCTGTAATTTTTTTGAAAACCTTGTTTTGTTATATTGGTTAATAATTGCAATTAATAGAGCAATAATTATTAAAATAATTGCTGTAATAAACCACCAACTTTTCCAATAGGGTGGGTGAATAATAATACTAATTTGTTTTAAAGCAATGGCATATTTATTAAAGAATGTGCCGGCATAAATTTTTAATACATATTTACCTGGCTGTAATAAATAGTGTACTGTTTGCACCTTATTGCTTTGTATCCATTCCTTATCTATACCCTCCATTTTATACTGGTATAAATACTGGTCAGGGTTATCAGGACCCATAGCAATAAAATTAAAAGAAAGTGCATTTTTGTCATACGGTAGTTCCATGCTGGTAATTGCCGTTACTGCCGTGTCTTTAAATAAAGGCAGGTTGTTAAAAGTAATGCCGGTAAACAATAGCTGCACATTCTCTTGTTTGTTTATTATTGTAGCCGGATAGAAACTACTGACACCGTTTGTGCCACCAAAAAATAATTCACCATCAGCGGCTCTTGCTACTGCATTTGTATTAAATTCATTTTCCTGCAATCCATCTTCTTTTTTTAGCTGCTGTATGCTATTGTTTTTATTTATTTTAAAAACACCTTTGTTGCTGCTGCACCACAATATGCCTTCTCCATCTACGGCAATCGCATAAATACATTCATCTGGTAGTCCATTTGTTTTATTAAGATGCCAAACTATTTTTCCATTGGCATCTATTTTAAAAATACCTTTATTGCTGCCGATGTAAATATGCCCAAACATATCTTTTGCAAAACATCTTACATTACCTGTATTGGCAAAAGGTATTTTTTTTAAAATGGCACAGGTAGCTGAGTCCAAAAAAATAAGTTCATCGCCTGCATGGGTCACAATCATGTTGTTGTACAGGATACCACTCATGGTGTACGCATTAGTAAATTCATGTTCAACAGCCTCCCCGGTTTGTAGCGCCACTATATATATTCTACCCTGCGCCTGTGCAATAACCCTATTTTTATCCTGGTATAAAAAATTGCCGAAGTAGTGTATGCCTGTTTTTCCCTGGTTCAAAGAAGTTTTGATATTTATGCTGGTGAAAGTGGTTAGGTTTTTAGAAAGCAGCCATATTTTTTTTTCTCCGTTTACAAACAACAGGTAATCGCCATTTTCTTTTTTTACAATACAGTTGGCGGTAAATGGCAAAGATTTACCCGGCAGTGTTTTGATATGTTTTATTAAATGTTGTGTGGTATCAAATACCAGCAAACCATTGCCCACCGCACCTGCAAGCACACGATTGTTAACCTTGTC
>JBBQTZ010000337.1:0-3717 GCA_038234405.1 Chitinophagales bacterium | reverse complement strand
TAATAATCCCAGTTCTTATGCATGGGTTTACAAGGTAGAAGGAATTGATTAGATTTTTTTTATAGTTTAAGGTTATACCGCTTTTAAAATCAATTTATTTTTTACAGTCAAATACCTCTTCGTTTTATGAAGAGGTATTTGTCTAAAATGCTTTTAAAAAAATGAAACAAATTAAGTTAATTATTCTCGCCATTTCTGTACCATTCCTTGTATTTGCACAGTTAAGTCCACAAAAAAAATATGAACAGGTTCAGCAGAGTCTTCAAACAAGTTGGGGAACCTACAACCATAAAAGTGTATTAAGTCATGTACTACTACCGCATTGTGTTGCATTAAATATTGGTGTAAAAATAGCGGGTATCGAAACCAACGGCTACTTAAAGGAATCCTATATTTCCTCCAGGGATATCCGGCCAGAAACCATTACCCCCGGTATTCACGCCCTTGATGGCAGTTACACAGATTTAATTGTAAGCTGGAAAAAAATGCAATTCAGGGTGCAAAGTGCAGTATCCAAAACAAATGAATTGGCGTTACTCATTACACCCATTGAACAAATAGACAGGCCGGTAAATATCATTTTAGAATCAGGAATGCTATGGAATAAACCAGGCGTAATTGCAAAAAAAGGGAACCAGCTTATTGCCACTGCCAACAATAAAAAAATTATCATTCGTGCTATCGGAGATGGAGTGGCCGAATATGTAGCTGCTGCTGCTCCCTATTTATCTGTAAAGTTCAACAAGGAAGTTGCTTTTTATACCGGTACCCAACAAACGCTTGCGGCTTTAAAAGAAATCATTGCACAAAAAAGGACAGTCATCGAAAAAGAGTTTGCCGCTTATGGCAAATTGGCCGAAACGTATGCCGCCATACAAAATGTAATTGGCTGGAATATCATTTACGATGCAGCGCAAAACAGGTTTATAGTCCCGGAAAGCAGGTTGTGGAATGATAACTTTGGTGGACAAAGTGTTTTGTTTGATTGGGACACCTATTTGGGTGCTTACATGGCCAGCATGAAAAGTAAAGAATTGGCTTATGCCAACGCCGTAGAAATCACCAAAACCGTTGCCAGTTTTGGCTTTGTACCCAATTGGGCAGGCTCTTACAAGGATGGCTCTTTCGATCGTAGCCAGCCACCTGTAGGTAGTTTGGTATTTAAAGAATTGTACAGAAAATACAAAGAAAAATGGCTGCTGCAATATGTGTTTGACGTCCTGTTTACCTGGAACCGTTGGTGGCCAAAAAACAGGGATGATAAGGGAATGCTTTGCTGGGGAAGTAATAAAGTACTGCCGCCACAAAGAGGAGATTTTGCCGCCAACGAATGGCAGGGGGCAGCTTATGAATCGGGGCTTGATAATTCGCCCATGTACGATAGTGTGCCCTTTAATAAAACCAATAATATGATGGCGCTAGCCGATGCAGGGCTGATGGGACTGTATGTAATGGATTGCGATGCACTGGCAGAAATTGCAAGTGTTTTAAACAAAACAGCCGAAGCAAAAGAACTAAAGGAAAGAGGCGAAAAATATCGTAGTCAATTAACAACATTGTGGAGCAATCCTACAGGTATCTTCCTTAATAAGAGAACAGATAATGGACTTTTATCTGAACGCATTTCTCCCACTAATTTTTATCCGTTATTGGGCAGGGCAGCTTCTCAAACCCAGGCTGAGCGGATGATGCAGGAACACCTGTTGAACCCGTCAGTATTTAACGGTCAGTGGATGATGCCATCTATTTCTATGAAAGATCCCGCCTTTAAAGACCAGCAATACTGGCGTGGCAGAATATGGGGCCCAATGAATTTTTTGGTATATCTCGGCTTACTGAACTACAATTTGCCTGAAGCAAGAAAAGTATTGGCTGAAAAATCCAACCAATTATTTATAGACAATGTAAAACTCAACGGCTATGTTTTTGAAAATTATAATGCCATCACGGGCAATATAACCGACCCGGCAGAAGGTAAAAGAGAAGGCGATAATTATTATCATTGGGGTGCTTTACTTGGTTTTATTTCCATGATTGAAAATGGATTGGTGGCAGACCCATCAAAACCCATTCAATAAACTTAAAAATATAATTTAAATGAAAAATAGTTTCCTGATAATTTGCTTTGTAATGATGGCATTGTATTGTTCTGCCACCAACTATTATTTATCCAATGATGGCAACGATACCAACAACGGTAAGTCAGTTGCCAAAAGCTGGAAAACAATTATTCGGCTAAATAGCCAAAAGTTATTGCCAGGCGATACGGTATTTTTTAAATCCGGCGATGTTTTTTCTGGCGAAGTGCTGGTACAATATTCTGGCAAAGAAAAAAAGCCCATTGTATTTACCGCTTATGGTAGCGGCAACGCTCCTGTAATAACCGGAACTGTACCCATCAGCAACTGGCAGCCTTACAAAGGAGATATCCTGGTGGCAACCACTACTATACTGGTGTACAATCTGTATGTAGATGGAAATATGCAAACCAACGCAAGATTTCCCAATAGTGGTTTGTTGAAAATGGATGGAGGCTTTAACAATGCCATTGCATTTACAGACAACGACCTCACGCAAAAAGATGACTATTGGGTGGGTGCTACCATCCGTTTTCGTACCTGGGATTGGGAATACAGAACCAGTAAGGTAACTGACTATACGGATAAAAAAATCACCATTAAAGATAATTCTACCAATACGCTTGGTGCAGGATGGGGCTATTATTTTGATAATAAAATGGAAGAGCTGGATACGTTGAATGAATGGTTTTTTGATAAGGATAAAAGCCTGCTTTACTATCATCCGGCTGTTGCTGATTTATCGAAACATACGGTTGAAGCAACTGTTTATGAAGCTGGTTTTACCATCAATGAAAAAGTAAAACACATCCGCATCAGTAATGTAAAGATTCAGCAATTTCAAAATTTTGGTGTGTGGGCAAAAGGCGATAATGAAAACATTGTGGTTGACAATAATAGCTTAGAAAAAATAAATCTGACTGCTATTAATTTTAATCTGGCGTCTAAAAATTGCCAGCTTAATAACAATCAAATACGCCATATTAACGGGCGTGGTATTTCTGCCCTTGAGCCTGAAAATATGAGCATTACAGAAAATAATATCACTCAAATTGGCAATATACCCGGCTATGGTATTAGTGGGGTAAATGGCATGATTGGCATTGCGATAGAAAATGTAGAAAAAATTAAAACAGCAACCGATCATATTGGCATCAATAATTTAATAAAGGGAAATATAATTGACAGTATCGGTTATGTAGGGATTAGAATGGATGGTGCAAAAAGCATCATGGAGCACAATGTAGTTAGCAATTCATTACTACAGTTAAGTGATGGCGCCGCTATTTATTGTTGGGCAAAAGATGGTAAATATTACACGTACGATAATATCATCCGCAATAATATCATCTTTAATATAACGGGTAATAACATGGGTACGCCTTCAGAATTGAATCCAATAGCCAATGGAATTTATATTGATAACAATTGTTATAATATCAGGATAGAAGGCAATACTGTATTCAATTCTACTGGTTCGGGCATACATGTTAATTCCGATGCGTATGATAATTGGGTGACAGGGAATACGGTGTACAATTGCCAGGCGGCAGTTTCAATTGCAGAATGGGCAAAGCCAAATAATACTTTTGGTAATAAAGTAGAAAACAATATTTTATTTGCAACCAATAAATCACAA
>JBBQTZ010000336.1:0-3761 GCA_038234405.1 Chitinophagales bacterium | reverse complement strand
CTATTTGTAAAAGGCCTGTTAATCAATAAGTTAGTTGATATCAAAAGGCGTTTTAATTGTATTAAAACAATAGTACAAATATCTGCAAAAGCTATATTTAATTAGATGTTGTAACGCCACTATCATAAATATGTTCACTTTCTATTTCTTCTGCATTGTAGCAGCTATTGCCGTAATAAGTAATTTTAGAAACCTATCAAAAAACTCTTTTTTAATTGCATTGTAACAGGTAGAGTCTGTATTTTATAATTAGCTACAATATTCTGTAGAAGATTGCGTTAAGTTCTGTAGTAAAATAACTACAGTCTGTAACGCATTTTTCTATGTATGTCTTATTAATCAACATACACCAACTATGTTTTTGTGTAAAGTAGTGTTGTAGCAGGTTAAATAGTATCCATTGTTAACTAAAATTAATCCGAATGAAAACCAATTTTTTTAAAAACCGACTGCATGCACTTTCTACCAATTTACTTGCCCCTTTAATTTTAAAGAATCTGCCAATACATGCTTTTATATTTTTTGCTTTCACTTGTGTGGTAGCCACGCCATCTTGTAAAAAAATGGACGTATTAGCACCTGTTACAGCTCCTGAAAAAGCGCAGGGATTTAAGTGGTTGATTGTAAATGATGAGTTTACCTGGGCAGATACAAGAAGCATCTCACTAGATGTAATTCCGCTACAAACAGATAGCGATCTATCTGCATTATTGTATATTAAAACTGTAAATAACGCTACATTAATAACTTACAATACCTCAATGAAGCAAGCACTTCAAATAAAATTCGACTTGCCAACCGATCAAACAAAAGTGAAAGTTGTTTACGGCACTATTGAAAAAATAATTGAAGTAACTGGCAACAGAATAACTTTTGATTTTATTACTCCCATCCCTGCTCAATATGAATAGCAGGCTAACCATCCCAACCAAATTCATTATAAAATTTATGAAATTTTTTATAATTATTAAATTATTGTTTTTAACAGCATTTATATTACCTGCACAGACAGTTAGCCAAAATTTCAATTCTGGTAATAGAAATGCTGAATCTGCCAATTGCTGGTACACGCCGGGCTGTAGTTTTACAAACACACCTACAGAATTAATAGAGGGCACTTTTACACTTCGCACTGGTCAATTAACTGGTGGTGGTAATAATCCTAATGGATTAATTTCACCCTGGTTAAAACTTACTGGCAATGGCGTAATTGCTTTTAAACACCGACTTACAAATTTTAATAATGGCAGCACCAGAAGATTGATTGTAACATTAGAAAGTGCAACCAATCAAACAATACGGGATACTTTATATCAGTTTGTATATGGTGCTAATAATGCTACCACTACACAATCAGTATCTGTTAATATACCTGCATATACAGCCGGTAAAATTTACAGAATACGTGTTGTTGCCTTTGGTTCTGGCGGAAATACAAGGTGTTTAATAGATGCTTTTTCTGCCATTGGTACCTATTGGAGTAACCCAGCCGAAGATTGTAAACCTTTGCTGTTAAGGATAGATACTGACGGAGATGGCGTTGTTGATAACGATGATGCTTTTCCAACTGACGCAAACAGAGCTTACAGTACAGTTTATCCTGCTACTTCTTATGGTACACTTATGTTTGAAGATTTGTGGCCTGCAAATGGCGACAATGATTTTAACGACTTAGTATTGAACTACAGCATTGCCACTATTACCAATGCCGCCAATAAAGTAGTTGAACTCAAGTATGTTTTAATTGCAAAGGCTATTGGGGGTGTTTTAAAAAATGGTTTTGCTTTTCAGCTAGATGGTATTGTATCTGCCAAAATTATTAGGGTAATACGCTCAAAATCACCTGGAAATCTTTTTTCACTTGCAACCAATGGTGTAGAGGCTTCGCAGCAATTTGCCAATATTCCGGTATTTAGCAATACTCAAAATTTGCTGCAATCTGCTGGTGGAAACTTTGGAGTAAACGTAGATAAAAACTTTCAGTTTGTAACCCCGGATACAACTAAATTAACGTTGGTTTTTTTAGAAAATGGTGTACCTGCCTTACATCAAAGTACCATTACGGCAAATGACGTTACACTTTCTTTGTTTAACCCATATATATGTTTAAACCAGCAACGGGGTAAAGAGGTACATTGTGCAGACAGGGTTCCGAGCAGTTTAGCCTCATTAGCTTTTTTAGGTACAATGGATGATAAAAGCAGGCCAACCGCAAATAAGTATTATAAAAATAAAAACAATTTACCCTGGGCTTTAAATATAGGCAGCAACGTTCCTTATGCAAAAGAAGGAAAAGATATTACCATTTCTTACCTTAAACTGGCTGCCTGGGCTTTAAGTGGTGGTGTTGTTTTTTGCGATTGGTACCAAAGTAAATCCGGTTATAGAAACCCTGTATTTTTATATTGATAAATGCGCCCAAAACCTGTTGTATTATTATGTGCAACTAAGGTTTTATTAATGAGCTGATGTAAATTATACAGTAACTTTTTATTCAAAAAATATTTTACTGTACAATTTAGTTTGAATGTACAAATGAAGAATGCCGCAAATTTACTTGCGGCATTTTACTGTTGTACAAATATTTCCTTATTAATAAACCCGGAGCAAAGGCAATTTACAAATCAAACTTTATCCCTTGTGAAAGCGGCAATTTATCTGTATAATTGATGGTATTAGTTTGCCTGCGCATATAAACTTTCCAGGCGTCACTACCACTTTCTCTACCGCCACCTGTTTCTTTTTCGCCACCAAATGCTCCACCAATTTCTGCACCGCTCGTGCCAATATTTACATTTGCAATGCCGCAATCGCTGCCTTCATAACTCAGGAATTTTTCTGCTTCCCTTAAACTGGTAGTCATGATGGCACTTGATAAACCTTGTGGTACGCCATTTTGCAAAGCAATGGCTTCTTCTATTGTTTTGTATTTCATTAAATATAAAATGGGGGCAAATGTTTCGTGTTGCACTATTTCATAATCATTTTTGGCTTCTGCAATGCAAGGTTTTACATAGCATCCACTTGCATACTCTTTTCCTTTAAGTACCCCGCCCTCAACAATAAAATTGCAGCCTTCAGCTTTCCCTTTTTCAATTGCAGCAAGGTACATTTCAACAGCGGCTTTATCAATTAGTGGCCCTACATGATTTTTTTCATTTAGTGGGTTTCCAATTTTTAATTGACTGTAAGCATTTACTAATTTTTCTTTAAATTTATTGTACACTTTTTCGTGAATAATAAGGCGGCGGGTACTTGTACAACGTTGCCCGGCTGTGCCTACAGCTCCAAAGGCGGCACCAATTAATGTCATATCCAAATCCGCATTGGGAGTAATTATAATGGCATTATTACCACCCAACTCCAGTAAACTTCTACCCAATCTGCCTGCAACAGCAATTGCAAGCGCTTTACCCATCCTGGTACTGCCTGTTGCAGAAACTAAGGGAATTCTTGTATCAGCACTAACCCATTCACCAACTTCCTTTCCGCCAATTACCAAATTATTCACCCCCTCGGGTACATTATTTTTCTTAAACACCTTAGCGGTAATGTTTTGGCAGGCAATAGCACACAACGGTGTTTTTTCGCTGGGTTTCCAAATGCAAACATTTCCGCATACCCATGCCAACATGGTGTTCCAGCTCCAAACTGCAACAGGAAAATTAAATGCTGAAATAATTCCTACAATTCCCAAAGGGTGGTATTGCTCATACATTCTGTGACCAGGTCTTTCACTATGCATGGTAAGTCCGTGTAAC
>JBBQTZ010000335.1:0-3763 GCA_038234405.1 Chitinophagales bacterium | reverse complement strand
GTATCAAAGGTATTGCCAATGCAGCCCCTGTGCCCTCACCAAGCCGCATACCCAAATTTAATAATGGTTTTGCCTGAAGAAAATCAAGCATTTTTTGATGGCCAAATTCCCCACTTGCATGGGCATATACTAAACACCAATCTTTAAAGGCTGGCAAAGATTTATCTTTAGTTGTAATAGTTTTAGCCACTAATAAAGCTGCTGTTGCAATAAAACCATCTACCACCAATACCATTTTAAGAGATGCAGCCTTACAATAAGCGCCAACCATCATCGCTATTTCAAAGCCACCAATTTGGCACAACAATTTAATACCATCGCTTTGGAATTGATATAATTGGTGTTTATCAAAAACCGTCTGTAATGTATTAATTTTTATTTTTAATTGCTCATCATTACTCCCTGTTCCCCTACCGGTACATTCGGCAATGCCAATACAAAGTATTGCACTCATGATTAAAGAAGCTGATGATGTATTACCAATACCCATTTCGCCAAAACCAATACAATTACATTGTTGGTTTGCAATAGCAGCAACTATATTTTTACCTTGCTCTATGGCTTCTAAACATTGCTGTTGCGACATAGCAGCCTCATTCAAATAATTATTAGTGCCTTTGGCAATTTTTGCATGAATGATATTTAGTTCAGCATCAAATTCAGTATTTACGCCTGCATCTACTACTTGTAAGGCAATGTTGTTTTGTCTGCAAAATACGTTGATGGCTGCTCCACCGTTAACAAAATTAAATACCATTTGTGCTGTAACAGCCTGTGGATATGGATTTACCAAACCAGTAGCAGCAATGCCATGATCCGCAGCAAAAACAACAATGTGTGGATTGGTAATTTGCGGACTTGTAGTTTCTTGTACCAATCCAATTTGCAAAGCCAACGTTTCCAATTGGCCTAGTGCCCCCAAAGGTTTTGTTTTGGTGTTAATTTTATAGAGTAAGTTTTCTTTAAGAGTTTTATCTACCTGCATTAATAACTAATTTTATTAAAAGAATTTTGAAAATTATCAAAATTAAAAGCTGGACAATTGCCCAGCTTTTAATTGTAAGAATTAATTGTAAATCAATGATCATTCTACTTCAATATTTACACAAAGCGGATTAAGAAAAAACTACAGTCAATTTATAAATTTACTGTAACACCCGACATAAAATTAAATTTACGGTTATTGTATCCAAACTGATCAAAATATATCCTGTTGGTAACATTGCGTAAATCTATAAATATTTTAATTGACTTTTTTACTTGATAAGCTGCATAAATATCCGCATTGTAATAAGCGCTCAGCACTTTCTTTTCTGTAGCAAAAGTACCAGGGTTAAAAAATAAATCATCTCTTTTATCAACCCATCTCAAACCAATACTTGTATATAATTTTTTACTTGCCTGATAGCCAACAGTAGAATTGAATGTATGCTTCGGCCTTCGGTAAAGATTGTAAAAGCTAGTATCCTTGCCCGTTGCTCTGGAGGTAGTTGCAATTTCACCATCTACAAATGCATAGTTAGCAGTAATAGTCCATTTGGTACTTGGCTTAATAGTTGTTTCCAATTCAAACCCATTATCTTTTTGTTGATCCGCATTGTCATATTGTCCAAAAGGTGATACATTTAAAGATTTGAAAATAATTACATCCTTTATCTGCCTGTTAAAATAAGTAAGCCTAACATTAAAAATATTCTTTTTATTCAGCAATTGAATACCCGCTTCAAATGAATTAGAACGCTCTGGTTTCAATAACTTATTACCGTATTCAGATGCCAGGTTATATAAGGAAGGCGCTCTAAAACCAGTTGCAACATTTGCAAATATTTTCAGTTGTTTACTAATTAAATAAGAAGGGTTGAAGGAGTAAGTAACAGCCGATCCAAATTGTGTATGATTGGTAAACCTACTACCAAGTTCTGCATTAAAACTACCCAACGATTTCAACAACAAAGAAGCATAACCGCTTGTTTGTGCAGCCCTTAAACTATCGTTGCCAAGGTTGCCATATGTTGTTTGGATGGTAGCCTTGTGATGGCGTACATCAGCCCCCAATTGTAGCGATATATGTTCGTGTAAATCAATGCTGGTATATGCTTCTGCAAAATAACTATTGCCCTTGTACAGTGCCGTAAACGGATCATAATCAGCAGGATCTTCGGGTACGTTTCTAGCATCGTTTAAAGAGCGATTTATATTGTTGAGGCTACCATTTACAGTGAAGATTCCTTTATTGAAACGATATACCGAGGAGATTGACAATTGTGTATTTTTATTGAATGCTGTGCTATTTTTATCATCGGTAAAAGCAGCATCATCAAGATCAGTTTTATATTTTGCCAATTGCCCGTGCAATTTTAATTGCCAGTTTTTAGCAGCTTGTAAGGCCACATTTAAACCTAACACATCCTGATTAAAACCATCCTTATCAAAACTTTTATTTCCCACTACATCTTGTGCAGCAGAAAAGCCGGTTGATTGTAGTTTAGTGTAGCGTAAATCATAATTTATTTTACTGAAACCTCCAGCTAATCCTGCCGTTGCCTTCCAGGTACCATAACTACCACCAGAAAATGTTGCATTCAATGCTGTGGGCTTTTTTACAAACTGTTTGTTGGTAATGATATTGATAACACCCGCCACAGCATCTGATCCATACAAAACAGATTGTGAACCCTTCAATATTTCTACTCTTTCAATTTGATCAATTGAAAATTGATTCAAATCAAATTCACTTGAAATGCCAGAGGCATCATTGGCGGGCATTCCATCTATCAAGATTAATGTACTGGCAGCACCTGCCCCTCTCATGTAAACTGTAAGATTGGTACCAAGTGTATTTTGCGATCCATTAATTACCAAACCCGCCTGCTCATTCAACACTTGCGCCAATGTACGACCTGTATTGTTAAGCAAAGTTTGCCTATTAATAACAGTGAGTACTTTGCCCGTGCTACTTTGCTTTTGAGGAAACTTGTTGGCAGTAATTACCACCTCATCTAAATTTTGGGAACTGTCTGAGACTTGCACCGGCAGCGTTTTTTGCGCCGGTAAATGGTTGCTGAAGATTACAGCAGCCACAATAAAAATTTTCTTTTTCATGTTGTAGAAAATGTTTTTTGTAACTGCTCTCGTTTAAAATTGAGACGGGTTATTATACCCATCAAAGCCAGCGTTGGCGTGCACACCAACGTAGTGAAATATAAATGCCTCACAGCGCTTACACTCCTTGCCTTTCACCCGAAAGCCGTGAATGATTAAATGTGAAGCTGGCAGGTCTTCTGGCTTGAAGCATTGTTGAAACCTTCCCATCAGGCTTTAGGCGAGACAGTGGTATATGTTCAACAATTTTTCGCTCTCTTTCCTTCCTTTCGGAAAAGTTGGAGGGGCTTCTTACAGCTACGGGGATAGCGCCGGATTTACACCGGTCTTCCCTTTTAATTCCAGATACACTCCGGAAACCAATTTCATTGCAAATGTAAATAGATTGATATGGTAATAACAAATAAAAAAGCCATTGAACTATTCAATGGCTAAAATTAAAAGAACGTATTAAAAAATTAGTCGTCTGCTTTTCTGCATTCGCCCGCCAATGTATGAAAGGTGTCATGTGCTGCGGTAATCATGTCGGTTAAATCTTTATCGCTTGCCTTTGCGGCTACAGATTTTTTTATTCCTGCACATTGGCTTGTCAGTTTTTTTAAAGCAGCAGTTGTTTCTGTGGTTTTAAAATTTGCTGGTATGGCCGATGCCTGCCATTGCA
>JBBQTZ010000334.1:0-3773 GCA_038234405.1 Chitinophagales bacterium | reverse complement strand
TTTAACCTTGTCATTTTAGCTCCATTCTTTTGCTTCTTCCTTTGCTTTATTTTTTTCTACTCTCATTGCCAACAATATACTTATCCAATAAAGCAGGGTGAGCGGAATAGCTACCAAAAACTGACTTGTCCAATCGGGTGAGGGTGTAATAACTGCTGCAACTACCAGAATAATTACAAAGGCAAATTTGAAATACTTTTTTAAAAAACTACCGGTAACAATACCTAGTTTAGCCAGAATAAAAGTAAGTACTGGTAGCTCAAAAGCAATACCACAGCCCAATATAAGGTTGGTAAGGCTATCTATATAGTCATTTATGGCAGGTCTGTATTGTATAACACCAGATTTGCCTAGTGTAAAACTTGCCAAAAAATTAAAGGTAAAAGGAGCCAGTAAATAATACCCAAATAATGCACCTGTAAAAAAACAAAGTGATACATAAAAGATGCTTCCCTGCCCGTACCTTCTTTCTTTTGCTGAAAGTGCCGGTTTTATAAAGCGCCAAAGTTCCCAAAACATATAGGGGAAAGCGATTATTAGCCCTCCAATCATGGCAATGGAAATGGCAGAAGTAAATGTGCCGTTAACTTCCGTTACCTGAAAACTAATTTTAACAGGAGGCATACAAAAACTATCGCCCAAATGCAGCCAATTACCTAATTGGCATAAAGCTCCGTAAGTAAAAAAATGCTCATCAGCCGGAGCTAGTATTACATTGTCATAAATCCAATCAATATAAACAAAAATGGAAATGGCCGCTACCAGCCAAACTACAGCACTACGGATAATATGCCAACGCAATTCTTCAATGTGATCAAAGAAAGTCATTTCGCTTTGTTGCTCTTCTTTTTCTTTGCCAGAAACGATACGGCCAAAAAATGATTTTCTTTCTGATTCGATAGTAGCCAATTGTATGTTTTGTATTTAGATTGTTACAATTTATTTATTGTACTGCAAAAATAGAATTCTTTTGCCATTTGGGTGGAAGGGAAAAAATAAGCTGTAGTTAAAATAGATAATTGTGCAATATTCAGTTAGCCTGAATTTTATATAAAAATTTTCGGTTTGTTTAGGATAGGCTTATGTTTTTAAAGAGAAATTGTGTTTTAAACAAAAATTGGCTAAATAAAATTAGCAGGCGTTTAAACAAATTAAAAGATAGGTTAAACCCAGCTTTTGCAACCGGTAACTTTAAATAATTGAATATAAGTAAGTTGGTCAAAAACAGCTAATCCGCAAAAAAGCAACATATTTTTGTAAGGCTGATTGCCTTTTATGAGCCTTTAACTAATAAGATTACCATTAACGAAAAAAGGAAACCCATAATTGAAACATATATTTTTACCGGCAATGGTAAATGGGATAATGCGGTAAAGTGGAGCAATAACAGTTTACCCCCCGCAATTCTTCCTTCAACAATAAATATTGTTATCAATAATGCTGCGGGAGGCTAATGTTTACTTAATATTTCGCAACTAATTGAAATGTGTGCCGGCATAATTTTAAATACAGGTAAAACCTCATTATTCAGTATAGTTTAAGAATATGAAAGACAAATTTTTCATTTTCAATTATTTCGTCTTTCACATTCCCAAAAACATCAGACCTCAACAAGCTCATGCCGGTAGCTATGGGCTATATGCAATGCCTTTCCTTAAAAGAGCTCACTATTTCTATATTACCGGTATTTGAGTTTACTTTTCCGTTACAGTAAAAATTGTTATCCGCCATTGTAACTTCGCAGTGGTAGAAATTACGTCCTCCATCTAGTCCATCGCTGTGTGTTTTTACCTAAGATCAAATTGAATAGCATTATAAAACACTGGTAGTGCCTAAAATACTAACAAAGGAAAATAAATTTTTATTGAAACAAAGGAGAATTTCGAATTTTATGTACAAATAAACCATTGGAGATAAAATCAACACTAAAGTGGTCAATTTTAAACAACGTTTGTTGTTTTTTTAAAAGATATCGAAAAACAAAAAATGTGCGGGAGTAGCAGCATTCTTTGTTAACTAAATTCGACAGCATTCCAGAGCTTATGCTTAGATATTAATCGATAAATGATTATTTCCGGTTTTGCTTTGCTTCTGTTTTTATTTTGGTTTCACGTGCATCCCTCAACGCAAAATAAAAACCAAGCGAAAATAAAATTGTTATGACTCCTGCAAAATAAGGTATAATACTAACCATTTTGCTTTTGATTTATTAATTTTAGATAGATCCCGAAACCCAGGATAGATGGTACCCAAAGACCTATAAACAAAGCAGCTTGCGGCTCGCCTTGAAACCAAAGCACCTCACTAAAAATGAGTGAAGCAAATGCGGAAACCATTAGCAGTCCGTCGGTAGGGGTTATTCTTTTTAGCATAAAAAAATACATTAGTATTAGAAAATTGATTATACAATTATATAACAACAAAAACAGGATAATGTTTTACCTGTTTTTGTTATGTGATTTAAAAAATCCAGCTATCCCAAACTTATCACTGTCGTTGTTTATTAAAAGCCTAAGCAAATGGTATTTACTTTTTAGTATCAATCAGGCATCGGAGCCAATACCGAGCGGCACCTTCAGGTATCTACCCGTTTTACTAAGTTCACTATTTCTATATTGCCGTTATTGCACTGCTTTAACCTTTTTTTTATCGGTTGGTTTTTTACCAAAGTTGTTATTTTACACAGGGGGTAAAACAGTTTGGTAAATCGTCGGCCACTTTGGAGACAAATATTAGCAGAAATAAAATTACTTTTAGAGCAGACCCAATTGCGCAAACTTAAATGGAATAGAAAAAAACAAACAGTTTTATTAAGCTAATAAGGCCGGCAATTTTTCATCAACAATTTTGCCTAGGTTAAAAGATAACCTAATTTAGTTGTTACTAACTTATTGTTTTTAACGTATAACGCTGATGTAATAGATAATTTTTTTCTCTACCCACCTCTCTCTATACTACCCCTAAACCGCAGGCATAAACCAGATTTAGATTAGCAACTCACAAAAAATAAGCCGTAGTAATCAACTATTTAATAAATTAAATACTGGCGTAAAAACAAGCTAAAAAATGTTACCGGTATCATTTGTAGAGGTTTCGTAGTTAGTGATACTGAATTGTAACAATCCATCATACTACAATTGAATTTTATAAATCTAACTGATAAAGCTTTACCTTATAAATACCAGGGTATTACAATTAGTGCTGTTGTAAGCTAACTTCTAAATTTGTATGTAGAACAGGATTGGTTACCAGTACTTATTTAAAAAGCATTTTCCCTTTTTAATTCCAAATGGAATAGCTTCTACCTCTTGTAAATAAAAGGGAATTATGACAGGTTTCATCCCCATTTTAAAAACGGTAGAGCAACCATTTGTCTTTATTAAACCTCCTGTTCTGCACCTCTCCAATAAATGGTTTTTTCACCTCGCTTTCGGGACGAAGCCAAATCTAACTGAACCCACCTTGCAGCTATCCACTCATAAGTAATTGATTTTGTTGAGTTTCGGTTTTAAAAGTGGGTTTTTTGTGTACTACAGATTTTCGTTTTCTAAATGGTTTGTGTGTTATTTTTAAGGTGTCGTAAATCTGCTTTAGCTTATCGTTTGGTTCGCTACATTTTCTTACTACAATTGTTTTTATATATGTGTTTGTACCTTGTGTGGTAATTACTTTTTGGGTATTGCCAATGCGTATTATTTCGCTCCAGCAACTGTTTATTCCATTATTTTTTAGATGGTATCTAACCGTATTTACTAACCAGTAGGCTAACTAAC
>JBBQTZ010000333.1:0-3776 GCA_038234405.1 Chitinophagales bacterium | reverse complement strand
AAATTTGTCCGGATGATAGGGGTCGAACCTACATGGATCACTCCGCTAGATCCTAAGTCTAGTGCGTCTGCCAATTTCGCCACATCCGGTTAAGGGGTGCAAATGTAAGGGAATAAATGTTTTTTTGTGCCGGTTAAAAAGAATTTTTTGTTGGAGCGGCTGTTTTTAACCCGGATTTTGCATGTGAAATTGTAAGGAGGTTTACAGATACAATATAGATAAGCCTTTCAGCGTATTTACGGTAGCAGAAATTGTGAATTATTTAGAAGGTAAATTTTTTTCTGTAGCATTACACTGTGCAACCGTAAAAGCCTGTAATAGTTTTAAACTGCAAAATCTGACTTAAAGCAATAAATTCATTGTATTTCAACTAAATTCGTATTAATGGAAACAGTAGAAATTAAATCGAAATATACCCTTACCGAGGAGCAGGAGAAAAAAGAAATACTCAGGCAATACAGAGGACTGTTGAGAGAACTAAAGCCCAAATTAAAGACTGGTGATAAGGAATTACTGCGAATGGCTTTTGAGATGGCTGTAGAAGCGCATAAAACCATGCGGCGAAAAAGTGGTGAGCCTTATATTCTTCATCCATTGGCCGTTGCCAGAATTTGTGTAGATGAAATTGGCCTTGGTGTACGTAGTACAATTTGTGCATTACTTCATGATACTGTGGAAGATACAGATATTACACTTGATGACATAAAGCGGGAATTTGGAGAAGAGATTGCTAAAATTGTAGATGGCCTTACCAAGATTAGCACCGTGATGGACACCAACACCTCTCAGCAGGCAGAAAACTTTAAAAAGATATTACTTACACTTACCGATGACCCACGGGTAATTTTAATTAAGCTATCAGATCGCTTGCACAATATGCGTACCATGGATAGCATGAAACAGGAAAAGCAATTAAAAATATCAAGCGAAACAGTTTATGTGTATGCTCCATTAGCACACAGGATGGGTTTGTATGCTATTAAAACAGAGATGGAAGATTTGTCCATGAAATATTTGGAACCAACTACCTACCGAAACATTGCCCAAAAACTAAATGATACCAAAAGGGAAAGAACCAGGTACATCAATGATTTTATAAGACCGTTAAAGGAAAAACTAGAGCGGGCAGATTTTAATTTTGAAATTGTTGGAAGGCCTAAAAGCATTCATTCTATATCAAACAAAATAAAAAAGAAAGGAGTAAGTTTTGAAGAAGTGTATGATCTTTTTGCCATCCGTATTATTGTAGATTCGCCGCACGAAAAGGAAAAGGAAGATTGCTGGAAAGTGTACAGCATGATAACCGATGAATACAATCCATCACCAGAGCGCCTTAGAGACTGGCTAAGCAACCCTAAAAGTAATGGATACGAGGCCTTGCATACCACTGTAATGGGGCCGATGGGAAAGTGGGTGGAAGTACAGATACGTACCAAGCGAATGAATGAAATTGCAGAAAAGGGATTGGCTGCTCATTGGAAATATAAGGAAGGTGCTACTGATGAAAGCCGCTTTGATAAATGGTTTCAACAAATAAGAGAGGCACTCGGTAATCAGGAAACCAACTCTCTTGATTTTTTGCAGGATTTTAAAACATCCTTTCTTGCAGAAGAAATTTATGTGTACACACCTAAAGGAGACATTAAAATGCTGCCCATTGGCGGTACTGCGCTCGATTTTGCATTTGGGGTGCATACGGCTGTTGGTAGCAGGTGTATTGGTGCCAAAGTGAATCATAAGTTAGTGCCAATAGGCTACAAACTCCGCAGTGGCGATCAAATTGAAATTATTACCAGTGCCAAGCAAAAGCCCAACCAGGAATGGCTGAAAATGGTGGTAACCAGTAAAGCAAAGCAAAAAATAAAGGATACGCTTAAAGAAGAAAAAAGAAGTGTAGCAGAAGATGGTAAATATATTTTGCAAAAAAAGTTAGATGCTATTGGCGGTATAATTACCCAGCATAACCTGGATGAACTGGCATCTTTTTACAAGAAAAATTCTTCTCTTGATCTGCTGTATGAAATTGCTACTAAAAAAATAGATTTAAAGGAGTTAAAAGATTTTACTGCAAGTGGAGACCGGCTGTTTTTTCCAAAGCCGGTAAAAATTGAACAGGAGCAAAAAACTGAGCATGAAACAACAGCTAAAACCTACGATAAAAAAGATACTGAATTAATTATTTTTGGAGAAAGCAGCGATAAAATTATGTACACCCTGGCCAATTGCTGCAAGCCAATACCCGGCGATGATGTATTTGGCTTTGTAACTACTGGTGAAGGATTAAAAATACATAGAACCAACTGCCCCAATGCTGCAAGATTAATGGCTAATTATGGCCACCGGGTAGTAAAAACCAAGTGGGCTAAAAACAAAGAAATTTCTTTTTTAACGGGCCTTAAAATTGTAGGATTAGATGATGTGGGTGTAATTCATAAAATAACCAACCTTATTAGTGGCGAAATGAAATGTAATATTTCTGCCATGACGATAGAGGCAAAGGATGGTATTTTTAGGGGAAATATGAAAATATTTGTACATGATAAGGATGAATTGGATGAACTTTGCAACCGCTTGCTGCACTTGCAGGGTATAGAAACTGTGGATAGGTTTGATACAGAAATTTAGGGCTGTAAGTATTTGAATTGTAATGCAGTATTTATTGAAATTATCACATTGGGTAATAGACTTTTTCATGTTAAAGCACCATATTTGTAATTCAAACAATTAAAATAAAAAATAATGCAGGAATTAGTAAACCAGTTAAAAGAAAAAGTTGGTATTTCAGAAGAGCAGGCTGTTAAGGCTGTAGAAGCTGTAAAGGAATTTGTAAAAGAAAAATTTCCGATGATGGCAGATGCCGTAGATAATTTGTTGGGCCAATATGTACCAGCAAGTCCATCTGCACTTGATACCACACCTATTGCTACAGAAACATCGATGCTGGATAAAATTAGTGATGTAATACCCGGCGAGGCAGGACAAAAAGTAGAAGACTTTGCCAAGGGCGCTGCACATAAAGCTGAAGAGGCTTATGAAGCAGTTAAAGATAAATTGGGCGATATGTTTGGTGGGGATAAAAAATAAATACCCGGAAAAACATTTTTTTTAATTCCTTCATCAGGCACCGGATTCTGTCCGGTGCCAACCTGTTTCAGTAACAAGGCAACACAGGAAAGAGTCTGGCGCATGTAGCCTTATAAGGCATTTTCTAATTCACCCTTCTCTTTAGCTTCTGCCAGTTTCTTCAATTGTTTTGTCATCTTAATTAAATTTTCCTTTTTGCTGCAATAATTCAGTAACAAAATCACCGCATTCAATTTTACTAGTTTCGGATCTTTGGCATTGGCTTTATTTTCCAATATATACTTAGCTTTTGAAATCATATATAAGCCAAACAGATCATTGTCTCTTCCAATCTTGTCTTCCATATCAGCAACTGAAAACGAGTAGTCAGGGGTTCCGTTCATCCATTTGCCCATAAACCTAAGTGAATTCAATACGTCTTTATTCTCTTTTTTAAAAGGAGTTGACAAGAGATAATTTGCTGTCTGCAGTGCATAGGGCTCCGCCAGTTTATAATCAGGGGCTTTTTCCAGTTTGATGGCATCAAAGTTTGGAAGGGTTTGAGCAAACGTTCTTGTGCTGAATAGCAGCGTGAATATTACCAGAGAAATTTTCATGAATCAAATATTTTTGAACGCTAAATTTAAACGTTAATATGCTTGTTTTGGGCAAAAGCCCGGTTTATTTTTGTTTTTCATAATCCCTGGCCTAAA
>JBBQTZ010000332.1:0-3787 GCA_038234405.1 Chitinophagales bacterium | reverse complement strand
TTATGCCTTTTAGGTAGTTTTTAGGGGTTAAAATTCAGCAGCGTTTTTAGCAGCATATTCCTTTCAAGTTATAAGGGCAAGGAGTTGCTTGTAATTTTTTTGAATGCAAATCTATTTGCTATTTTATTTTAATTTCTTTTTTTTTATTTTTAACCAAAAGTTTTAAAAAAGAGGGCTAAAGTAGAAACCATGCCCTGATAAAGTTAAAAGCCAAATTATTGGCCGTATGCAAAAATACGTTATTGCTTTTTTCTTTTTGTTTCCTGGTAATAAATGGTAAAAAAAATGCCAAAATCGACACCTATTTCGACACCTATTTATAAAAAATAAGATGAAACCCAATACAGTATTGACTTTCATTTCAAAGGTTGCGGAGAGTAAGAGATTCGAACTCTTGATACAGTTTCCCATATACACACTTTCCAGGCGTGCTCCTTCAACCACTCGGACAACTCTCCAGTTTTTTTGGACGGCAAAAATACAGTTTCAGTTTTTATAAGCCGAATATTTTTTGTGCATTGGCTGTGGTAATTGCTGCTACCTCTTCAACAGAAACATTTTTTACCGCAGCTAACTTTGCAACTATGTATTTAAGATAGCCGCTTTCATTGCGTTTGCCTCTAAATGGCACCGGTGATAAATAAGGTGAATCGGTTTCTAATACCAGGTGCTGCAAGTCTATTTTATCCAGTACTTCTGCAAGGCCGGCCTTTTTATAAGTAAGTACACCACCAATACCAAGGTAAAAACCTGCTGCAATAATTTCCTGTGCTGTTTCGTAACTGCCTCCAAAACAGTGAAATATGCCATAAACTCCTTTACCAATATACTCTTTTACCGTGTTGATAGTATCCTGCATGGCATTGCGGGTATGAATTACAATGGGCAATTTGTATTGTATAGATAATTCGATCTGCGTTCTAAATGCCTCCTGCTGTTCCGTGGCAAAGGTCTTATCCCAATAATAATCGAGTCCTATTTCCCCTATTGCTGCAAATTTTCTTTTGGTGAGCCAATCGCTTACTATTGATAATTCATCCTTAAAGTTTTCCTTTACATAGCAAGGGTGTAGCCCCATCATAGCTAAACATTTTTCAGGAAAACGGTCTTCCAGAGCCAACATTGCATCTATAGAATTACTATCTATGGCAGGTAAATAAAATTTCTGTACTCCTTCGGATGCTGATTGTTCAATTACTGCATCTATATCTGCCATAAATTCTTCAGAATAAAGATGGCAGTGGGTATCAATTAATATCATAAGTGGTAAAAGTAGCCAATTTATGTACCAGGAATTGATTTGTAATATTGTTAGAAGCAGGATACCTATTTAAAAAACAACAGATTTTTTGGTGTTTTATTGCCTATGTAAAAAAATTGTTAATAAAAAATTGGTTTCTTAAAAAAAGCCTTTATCTTGTGCAAAGTTTTCATAGGGTACGGATTAAAAACGGGCCAGAGTTTCTACTCCGGCCCAATTTTTTGCCCCTAACCCCAAACAACTTACTATCTCATTCATTCTTAGTACTTACCGCAATCTTGTCAAAACTGTATCCCCATTCAGAAAAATAAAACTTAGTATCTCATTCATTCTTAGTGCTTACCGCAATTTTGTCAAAACTATATCCCCGTTCAGAAAAATAAAACTTAGTATCTCATTCACTTTTAATACTTACCGCAATCTTATCAAAACTGTATCCCCATTCAGAAAAATAAAACCTATTATCTCATTCATTCTTGGTACTTACCGCAATCTTGTCAAAACTGTATCCCCATTCAGAAAAATAAAACTTAGTATCTCATTCACTCTTAGTACTTACCGCAATTTTGTCAAAACTTTATCCCCATACAGAAAAATAAAACTTAGTATCTCACTCATTCTTACTACTTACCGCAATCTTATCAAAACTATATCCCCGTTCAGAAAAATAACTGAGCATTTTAGGCAGCGTGTATTGCAACTTATCTAATGCTTTTGCACTATCATGAAACACTACTATAGCCCCATTGTTTGTATAACGGATAACATTTTGTAAACAATTTTCAGCAGTAATACTTGTATCAAAATCTCCGCTTAAAACCGTCCACATTACAGGAGTAATTCCATAGGGGCTGGCAGATAATACCTTTAATTGCCGCTTGGTTGCTCTTCCATAAGGTGGCCTAAACAGGTTAGAAGCAATATAACATTTTGCAACCTCAACGTTTTTATAATAATCATATTCATTGGTTTTCCACCCATTTAAATGGTTGTGTGTATGATTGCCTACTGCATGTCCGGCGGCTAATATTTGCTTATATACGGTAGAATAATTGACAACGTTTTTACCAATACAAAAAAAAGTAGCCTTTGCATTAAATATTTTTAACTGATCTAATACAAAAGGCGTTGCTTCCGGATGTGGTCCATCATCAAAACTGAGATAAATAGTTTTAGTATTTGTGGGCATTTGCCAAATACAATTAGGATAAAGCCATTGCAGCCATCCAGGCGTTTTTACAAAATACTTCATCCGGCAAATTACGAATTACTTATTGTTGCAAGGGTGGCAGATGCCTTGTATCTTTACAAAATGTTTAATAAAGTTAGGGTAAGATTTGCGCCAAGTCCAACAGGTGGCCTGCATTTAGGCGGTGTACGTACTGTATTGTTCAATTATTTATTTGCAAAAAAATATAGTGGCGATTTTATTGTGCGTATTGAAGATACAGACCAAACCAGGTTTGTAGAAGGTGCAGAAACTTACATTTTTGAATGCCTTAAATGGTGTGGCTTACCTGCTGACGAAAGTGTACTGCATGGTGGCAATTATGCTCCTTATCGCCAAAGCGAAAGAAAGGAAATGTACCGCCAATATGCAGAACAATTGATTGCTACAGGCAATGCCTACTACGCTTTTGATACACCAGAAGAAATAGATGCTATGAGGGAAAAACTAAAAGCCACTGGTAGTAACAGCTTGCAGTACGACCATCATATACGGATGCAAATGAATAACTCACTTAGGTTGTTACCAGATGAAACAACTGCGTTAATAAATAAAGGCACGCCGTATGTAATTAGAATAAAAGTAAACGCCAACGAGGTGGTTTCTTTTACAGATATAATTAGGGGTAATATTGATTTTGATACCAATAATGTAGATGATAAAGTGCTATTAAAAGCCGATGGTATGCCTACTTATCACCTTGCGGTGGTGGTAGATGATTATTTAATGAAAATTAGCCATGCCTTTAGGGGAGAAGAATGGCTACCGAGTGCACCGGTGCATATTTTATTATGGAAATATTTATTTGGGCTGAATAATATGCCAGAATGGGCGCATCTGCCGCTAATATTAAAACCAGATGGAAATGGCAAATTAAGTAAGAGAGATGGCGACAGACTTGGCTTTCCCGTTTATGCTATGGACTGGCAAGACCCTTCTACCCAATACATAACAAAAGGTTTTAAAGAAATTGGTTTTTTGCCAGAAGCCTTCATCAACCTGTTGGCGGTACTTGGCTGGAATGATGGCACCGAGCAGGAAATTTTTACCATGGATGAATTAATAGAAAAATTTAGCATGGAAAAAGTACACAAAGGAGGTGCAAAATTTGATTTCGAAAAAGCCAAATGGTTCAATCATGAATGGATAAAAAGGTTGCCCGTTACCAATTATAAACAAAGGGTAAAAGAAATTTTTGAAAACAAAGGCATTGCAATCACAGATGACGGCTATTTTACCAAAGTACTGGAACTGGTAAAAGAACGCTGCACACTATTGCCAGATTTTTATACGCAGGC
>JBBQTZ010000331.1:0-3884 GCA_038234405.1 Chitinophagales bacterium | reverse complement strand
CCATCACTGCAATGATGGAATTGCTGGATTGGAAGAACCGAACCAAGTTTAGGGCAAAATATATCACTCCACTATTGGAATTGGCACTTTTGCAAATAAACATTCCTGATAAACCTAACAGCTCAAAACAACAATATTATCTCACTGCGAAAGGGAGAAGATTTCTTGAAGTTATCAAAAGCACTAATTCGTAATTACTAATTCGCAATTGACTATGACAGAACAATGGCTAATACAGGACATCAAGAAATTAATGCAACACCGCAACCGGGTTGTTGTACTGGACCCTACTGGCAATTGTAGTATTGTTTACAACTTTTGCAGCTAAACCAAATGAATGTTATTCAAACAGGTGGTACGCTTGTTGAACAATGGCAACAGGTAAAAGAAGAACTCTTCCTTCGCTATGAAGCAGAAACCAAATACAACAAAGAACCAGTTGTATTTTATGTTACACGTCCGCAGTGTAAATTAAGTTTTTTATTTATTTACTGTTTTACACATGGCCGCCTTGATTTAAGTTATCCGCAAGACTGACTATAAAACATCTTTTTGCTAAGCTATTATCCTCAAACAAACAAACTACTTTAAATTTGTAATTCTAAATGTTTATGCACAAAGAAAACAATTAGTTAAGATTGACTAAAAGTTTTCGTTGAGCTAAAGTTATTGATTATCATAGTTTTATAATTTGCTTGCCTGGTATACAAGGTGAGCAATCAACAAATGCTAACATTATAAGAACAAGAATATCTATTATGAAAAAACTTTTTTTTAATTTACTGATTGCACAATGTTTTGCTACAGCAGTTTTTGCCCAAAGTAACAACAACTTTACCGCTGCTAACGTATGGGCAGATAGTGTGCTAAACTCTCTAACACCCGAGCAGCGTATTGCACAACTGATGGTACTCAGGCTCTCATCGTTCGATAGTAAAACCAGAACACCCATTTACTACGATTCGCTGGTAGCAGCCATGGTAAAGCAATACAATATAGGCGGCATTTGCCTTTTTCAGGGCAACCCTGTAAAACTTTCAGCCATACTCAATAATTTACAAAGCATAGCACAAACCCCTATTATGGTATGTATAGATGCTGAGTGGGGTGTAGGCATGCGGCTGATAGATAGTGTGCAGGCATTGCCACATCAAATGATGCTCGGTGCTGTACCGGATGCTGCTATAGTTTACGAATATGGCAAGTTAGTGGCAGCGCAGTGCAAGCGACTTGGCATTCATGTAAATTATGCACCGGTGGTAGATATAAACAATAACCCCAATAATCCGGTAATTAACGATCGTAGTTTTGGAGAAGATAAATATAAGGTTGCCAATTATGGCATTCAATATATGAAGGGCATGCAGGATGCTGGGGTGATGGCTTGTGCAAAACATTTTCCCGGCCATGGCGATGTAGCTGTAGATTCTCATTTAGATTTACCCGTTATCAATAAATCGTTTGCACAGTTAGATTCGTTGGAATTGTATCCTTTTCGTAAAATATTTGATGCCGGGGTTGCAAGCGTTATGATTGCGCATTTATACATACCGGCTATAGATAGTACACCCAACAGGGCTACTTCTATCTCAATAAATAATGTTACAAACTTAATGAGAAATAACTTAGGTTACCAGGGCCTTACCTTTACAGATGCACTTGAAATGCAAGGAGTAAAAAAGTTTTATCCCAATGGCGAAGCTTCTGTACAATCGCTCATTGCTGGTAATGATATGCTCTGCCTGCCGGGTGATGTAGAAATAAGTATTCGTAAAATAAAAGAGGCTATCAAAAACAAAGAACTAAGCTGGGATGACATTAACAGCCATTGCAAAAAAGTGCTGCTGGCAAAATATGTATACACCGGTACCAATATTATCCCCATCAATCCGGTAAATATTACCACCGATCTTAACGAAGGCATACCTGCCATGAAAAAACTGATTGCAGAAAATGCCATTACAGTGCTTAATAAAACCGGAGAAGAATTTACAACCAGCACAACCAATGCTGAAGAAATTGCCTACGTAGGTATTGGTTTAAGCAGCGATAATACTTTTGCGCAAAAAATGCGTACCAACTACAATGCCGGTGTATTTAACTTTAATTACAAGCAAGATGCAGGTAGAATTGCATCTATACTGGCAGTAATAAAAACAAAGTACAAAAAAGTAATCATTGGTATTCATGGTTATTCCCGTACACCGGCCAATAATTTTGGTATAAGCAGTTATGCTATGGATTTGGTAAATCAATTACAACAGCAAAACAATTGCCTTACATTGGTTTTTGGAAACCCTTACGCCATAAAAAACTTTTGCAGTGCAAAAAACCTGGTAGCCTGTTACGAAGATGATGCTAGTACACAAGAAGCTGCTGCCAATTTTTTATTGGGTTCGTTTACAGCAAAAGGCAAATTGCCGGTAACGGTTTGTGAACAATATCAATATGGTAGTGGTGTAGAAGGTGCCAATTTTAAGTTGCCGAAAACAATAGTTTTTGAGTTAGGCTTTACCAGCACCAAACTAAATGAAATAGATTCTATTGCCAATGCTGCCATTGAAAAAGGAGCCACTCCCGGCTGTGTTGTATTAGTGGTAAAAGATGGTAAAATTGCATTTAATAAAGCTTACGGTTATTTAGATAATGGAAAAAAAGAAAAGGCAAACACTGCATCTGTTTATGATATGGCATCTGTAACCAAAATATGTGCTACCACTATATCTATAATGAAGTTGTATGAAGAGGGCAAAATTGACCTGAATAAAACGTTGGCCGACTATCTGCCTATGGCTGTGGGCACCAATAAGGCTTCCCTTAGCATTGAAAATATTTTACTTCACCAGGCAGGCCTTGTTGCATATATTCCTTTTTATAAAGAAACATCAGATACAAGTGGCAAGATATTATCCCGGTATTTTAGACCGGCTAAAAGCGATTCATTTAATGTAAGGGTAGCCGAAAACCTGTATGAATTAAGTGGGTGGCCCGATACTATGATGCAAAGAATAATGAAAAGCCCTGTAAGCGCTAGTGCCAAATATGTTTACAGCGATAATGATTTTATTTTATTAGGCAAAATTGTGGAGGCCATAAGTGGTTTGCCGCTTGATGTTTATGTACAACAAACTTTTTATAAACCCCTTGGTTTAACCACCGCTGGCTTTAAGCCAAGGCAATATTTACCATTATGGAGCATTGCCCCTACAGAGCAAGAACCCATTTTTAGAAAACAATTAATAAGAGGCGATGTACACGACCCCGGTGCCGCCATGTTTGGTGGCGTTGCTGGCCATGCAGGCCTGTTTAGCAATGCCTATGATATTGCAGTAGTAATGCAAATGTTAATGAATGGTGGCAGTTTTAATGGTAAGCGTTATTTGCAGCAAGAAACAATCAATCTGTTTACCGGGTACCACAGCAGCATTAGCCGAAGAGGCTATGGATTTGATAAGCCGGAAAAAGATAATGCCACAAGAACAGAGCCCTACCCTTGCCTTTCAGCTTCGGCATTTACATTTGGCCATACGGGCTTTACAGGCACTTGTACCTGGGCCGATCCGGAAAAAAAATTGGTGTATGTATTTTTGAGCAACAGGGTATCTCCAAAAGCAGACAATCCGCTGCTGGGTAAAATGAATGTACGGCCTTCCATACAGGAAACAATTTATAAGGCTCTTATAAATTAATAGCTTTTTTAATTAAATAATCCGCCTTTTTTTCCAGGTGCCTGAGTGAGTAATTCCTTTATTTGCTTTACCAGTTCCCTGGTACTAAATGGTTTGGTAATGTAAAGCGATGCACCCAGGTCATAACCTTTTTGTATATCTGCTTCCTTTGTTTTGGCGCTCATAAAAACCACTTTGGTATGTTTGAGTTCAGGC
>JBBQTZ010000330.1:0-3902 GCA_038234405.1 Chitinophagales bacterium | reverse complement strand
GGTAAGCGGATTAGTAAGTGATTATTTAGGCTACAAAGATTTTTTTATCTGGGTATTGATAGCTACTATTCCGGCCTTCATCATTACTTCGATAGTGCCGCTTAACAAGCTGGATGCAGCATTGAATGAAACTGAACTGATTAATGAATAAATTATGATGCTGTTGAAATATAAATTTTTATACCTGTTATTTTATATGGGTTTTACGAATTTGATGCAGGCGCAGGCTACCTACGACTCTTCCTATTTAACCACCTATTATGAGCAAAAAGTTTCTATGTTTAAGCAGTTGCCAGATACAAAAGGGGAAATCATATTTTTGGGTAACAGCATCACCGATATTGGTAAATGGGCTGAAATTTAGAATAATATTCAGGTGAAAAACAGGGGTGTTTCCAGTGACAATACTTTTGGTTTATTGGCCGGGTTAGATGAAGTGCTTTCATCGAGGCCGGCTAAAATATTTATCATGATCGGCATTAATGATATTTCGAAAGATATAAACGATACGTCATTATTAAAAACTATCGAAAAATTATTGATCGGGTTGCAAAAGAGTCGCCATCAACCTAGCTTTTTGTCAAGAGAATCTTGCCGGTAAACAAAGCATTTACCGATTTTAAAAGACACCAGTATAAGGATGGGCACATCATTTTGATAAATACTTAATTGCAGGCTTACTGCAATAAAAAAAATATTCGGTTTGTAAATTTATATCCTCATTTTTTGGATAAAAAAAGCCGCTTGCAAGCAATATACAAATGATGGACTTCATTTGAATGGCAATGGTTTTATGAATTGGAAATTAATTTTGATAACCAAAAAATTAATGAAGTAGCATGCAGATAACCGGAACTTTTATAGACGAAATCAGTCATGATATACCGCACCAAAACTGGGGGCCGGCAGAATGGGAAAAAGATTTTCAGCACATGAAAGCTGCTGGCATTGATACCGTTATTCTGATCCGTTGCGGTTATCGTAAATTCATGACTTATCCCTCTGCCTATTTACAAAAAAAATACAACGCCTATGCTCCGCCCATCGATTTGGTGGAGTTGTACTGTACCCTTGCCGATAAATATGAAATGAGTTTTTATTTTGGCTTATACGATAGTGGCCATTATTGGGATACCGGTAATTTGTTGCATGAAATAGAAGACAATCAATTCATCATAGAAGAAGCCTGGAAAAAATATGGACATCATCCTTCATTCAAAGGTTGGTACCTGAGCATGGAAATAAGTCGCCGTACCATTGGAGCAGTGGATGCTTTTAAAACCCTTGGACTTCAATGCAAGGCCATCAGTAATAATTTGCCCACTTTTATTTCGCCCTGGATGGATGGTAAAAAAGCGGTGTTGGCTGCTGCTGCTGAGCTTACAAAAGCAGATGGTATTGAAGTGGCACAACATGAAAAGGAATGGAATGAAATATTCAGCGGCATACAAGGTGCGGTAGATGCAGTGGCTTTTCAGGATGGCCATATTGACTTTAGTGAACTCGATACTTTTTTTGCTGTGAATAAAAAACTGGCCAATCAATATGGCATGCAATGCTGGACCAATGCTGAAAGTTTTGACAGGGATATGCCCATCAAATTTTTACCCATCAAATTTGAAAAGCTACGGTTGAAATTAGAAGCAGCGAGGCTTGCTGGTTATGACAAAGCGATTACGTTTGAATTTTCACATTTTATGAGTCCACAGTCTGCTTACACGCAGGCGCATCATTTATATAACAGATACCAGGAGTATCGCAAACAATTATTGCAGTAATGATGCTGGTAAAATTATTGTCAGCAGGCGATATTGAATTGAAAATTAAAAAGCCTTTAATTTAACTGATAATAAAACTGAATTTACGGTTACAGAAAATGTAGAACAATCTACAACCCAAATGCCGATTGGTTACGTGAATGCTGCGTTAGGGATTGAAGCGGAAAGCCCGGAGGCAGGCGAAGTGAAACGCAGCCTGCCGAGGACTTGCAGCGGAAAGCCCGACCCGCAGGGGAACGCCCAAATCTTCAACATTGGAATTAATTTAATAAATGCTAAAATGGTATCGGTCTTTGCATTTTGCAAATTGCTTTTGCACTTAAATAGCATTGCCCAAAAAGTCGCTAAATTAATAAGAGGTACCTGGATTACCAATGTGGGAAGTGAGGCAATATATTCAAAAAAGAATATTCGGGAAGCGATTGAATTGTGTAAAAAAAATGACATCAACAATGTGTATGTGGTGGTGTGGAATAAAGGCGAAACCATGTATCCGAGCAAAGTGGTTGAAGAGTATATTGGCATAAAGCAGGCAAAGCTGTATGGTGATTTAGACCCTATAAAAGAAATGCTTGAGGTGGGCCATAAAGCGGGGATAAAGGTACATGCCCGGTTTAAGTTAGGCTTTAGTTACAATTATGGAGATAGCAATAGTATTTGGCAACAACGTTACCCACACTGGATTGGACGGGATGTGCAGGGGAATAGCTTACAGAAAAATAATTTTTTTTGATGAAATGGATTGCATCCGGAAGTGCAGGACTTTATGAATTTCGGATGACATGAACTACAAATTAATACCAGCGAAGAAATTTATTGTAGGTATTGGTGGCAACTATAGGTCGGGTGATAAGAGTAAAAAAGACAACAGGCTGAATAAATACAACCCGCTTTTCTCCAAACCACAATTCGGCCTAACTGCATCCATTGGTGCGACAAACCTAATTATCACAAATCCATATTTCAAGATTAATCCGACTAAGAAAAGCAATATTTATGTAAGCAGTTATTTCATGTGGCGGCAAAACAACCAGGATGGCACCTATTCACCGTTTGAAGTTGAACTGCGACCTCAACCTAATTAAAACTTTAGTACTAAAAAGCGAATTGGAGCACTGTTAGCGATTGAATCAAACTATACAATAAACCAAAATCTATCATTTGCTATTAATACTTCCTACTTTTAACAGGTGGTTATGTAAAAGCCACGGGTAAAGGAAAGGCTATTATCTATCTCTCATTTAAATGAACGTATAAGTTTTGAAAAAGCCTACTTTTTATCCAATCTACCCAACTTTTTTCTTTAGTAATTCAAGCCTGAATAAACTTCGACCGGCCTATCGCATACACTTTGGGCAGGCCTCAAATAAGTTGAGAACAAATACAACCTGCCCAAAGAGCTTGCAATCCCACGCGGCCCCGGTAGACGAGCCTCCATTACGCTTCACCAATTTTTTTCAGCAGAGTTATAACATCAACCTGGCTTAAAAACGATAACACACCAGCTAACAAAAGGGTTGACAAAATACGGGCAGACGGAAGTTGTCTTCAGCATTTGAAATTCTGTTGTGCTTTGGTTCGGGGCTGGACGTTTATTATTTAGCTTTTTGTTGTTATCTGCAACAAAAGTTTTTCAATCAGCATTTGTTCTGGACTTGACAAGTATCTATTTTCCTCACTTCGCAAATTCCAAACCGTTATAGGAAAGCGGCTATAATTATTGAAGCACAAACATATGCTGTAGCAAGGAAAGCCGCGTTTTGGACAGTAGCATAAGCGAAAACATATTTTGTTATTGGCATTACAGCGGCCTGGTTTTCAATAGGAACCGGGTTAGTAAATAAAAAAAATTGAACGACAAACCTTCTGGAAGCGGAAGTTTCACAGTTCTATTAAAATTTACTGAAGAGGATTTTGGTATAGTGGATGCATCTTTCTTTGAACGTACTATTTTAAACTGACATAATACTAAAAAAATATAAATAAAAATAATTATTTTTTAAAATTTTTTAAATCGTTGGTGCTCTGTTTTTTTAATGTGATTATCATAAAACAAACTTTACAGTCTAAAGATGTCATTGTACCAAGTCTAAATCCAGATGATTTATGAGGTCGCTATAATAT
>JBBQTZ010000329.1:0-3909 GCA_038234405.1 Chitinophagales bacterium | reverse complement strand
CTTTACCATTTGGATGGCAGGGGGTGGTGTAAAGCCCGGCGTATGGGGAGAAACAGATGAGTTTGGTTACAATATCACCGAAAACCCTGTACACGTTAATGACTTTCATGCTACTGTTATGCATTTGATGGGGCTCAATCATGAGAAGCTTACGTACAAGCATCTTGGCAGAAGGTACAGGCTTACAGATGTGGCTGGCGAAGTAGTAAAAGGAATTATTACTTAAACCCTGGATTATATTACCGGTTAGCAAGAAAGGTAAACCCAGGAAAAAGCAGTTCATCATTACCCGGTCGGCACCAAAGGTGAACAACCCGGTCGGTACCAAAGGTCAGACCGGGATTAGTTCATCTTTACCCGGTCGGTACCAAAGGTCAGACCGTGATTAGTTCATCATTACACGGTCGGTACCAAAGGTGAACAACCCGGTCGGTACCAAAGGTCAGACCGGGATTACATAGCCCGAAATAAAGCCAATAAATCTCCCGGCATAACCGGAATTATACAACCTATCAACCTAACCAAACACATGCACCGCAGAAACTTTATTAAAAATTCTTCCCTGGGAGCAGCAGGTTTTATTTGCCAGCCCGATATTATTTTTAAAGAAAATCCAATATTGGGACAAGGCAACAAACGCTACCGCCTCAATACTAAATGGAGCCATGCAGATGTGGCAAAGAATCCAATAAATGATTGTCACGAAATGGTACAGGATAGCAAAGGCAGAATTATTTTGCTCACCAACGAAACAAAAAATAATGTTCTGATTTATGATAAGGATGGTAAATTATTAAGCTCATGGGGCAGCGAATACCCCGGTGCACATGGTTTAACCCTGTTTAATGAAAACGGTAACGAAGTATTGTTTATTTGTGATAACAACCGGCACCAGGTTATAAAAACTACGCTTGATGGAAGAGTGTTGCTAGTGCTTGATTATCCCAAAGAGACAGGACAGTACAGTAAAGCTGATGAATATATTCCAACTGAAACAGCCATTGCGCCCAATGGAGATATTTATGTAGCAGATGGGTACGGAAAAGACTTTATTATTCAGTACGATGCTGCAGGAAAATACAAACATCATTTTGGAGGAAGAGGCAGTGAGGCAAAGCATTTATTAAATGCACATGGTATTTGTATTGATATGCGAAACCCTTTGCAGCCCTGCCTTATAGTTACCTCACGCCAGCAAAATGCTTTTAAAAGATATACTTTTAGTGGGGTGTATATTGATACCATTCCATTGCCCGGCGCATGGGTTTGCAGGCCGGTTATTAAGGGTGATTATTTGTATGCCGCCGTTTTACAAACCAATACACAGCAAGGAAAACAATCTGGTTTTGTAACTATTTTGGATAAAAACAATACGGTTGTTTCTAACCTTGGAGGTTCTGAACCACAGTATGTAAACCATCAACTGGAAGAAATGTACCAGACCGTTAAATACTTTCAATATCCGCATGATGTATGTGTAGATGATGAAGAAAATTTGTACATCGCACAATGGAATTCCGGCAAAGTTTATCCTTATAAGTTATCACCTGTTATTTAATGAGCAAGCCAATATCCTTTTCAATGTTTGTAGCAATTTTGATTGGTGTTCTCAGAGCCCTGGTTGGTTTACTTTGCGACCATTTACAGGTTGTGACCGGTTTTTTCACCTACTATTGTAGCAAAATAATAGCAGGTTCTGTTTTATTTATATCAATCATTCAAGCCTTGGTCAATTGCCTCACCTGCCATTTTAGCAAAAAAATAATTGCTCCTGTTTTATCCATATCAACCATCCTGATTGCAATTTCGGTTGAGGCACAAACGCCGGTGCAGTTAGCGCCACCACTCTTGCAATACCAGTCTGTATTTTTTAAAAAAACGGCAACCGCTCAATTGAAATTTGCAATGCAAGGCACTTCAATTTATTATACGCTCAATAATAAAACCCCAACAAAAAAAGACCTAATATATCGTACACCCATTCAAATCAATCAATCATTTACCACTATAAAAGCAATGGTTTTTGGAGATGGATTTTTGCCATCAGAAGTTGTATCTGCTACTTTTATTAAAGATGGAGTGAGAATTAAATCGGTTCAGCAAACGCCTGCCAATGAAAGGTATAGGGGCAATGGCAACAATACATTGATAGATAATGCAGGAGGATTAACCTCCGTCAATTCCAATACCTGGCTGGGCTATCAAACAGATTCGGTGCAGGTAGATTTGTTGCTGGCATCAACACAAGAACTCTCCTCCATAATGATCAATTGTTTGCAGGACCATGGTAGCTGGATTTTTTTGCCCCAACAAATTCAGGTGCTTTTTTTTAACGATCGTTTACAACGTTATGTGTTGGTAGCTGAAAAAACAATTAAGGCAACAGTAGAAATAAAAGGTGCAGGCTGTGTGCCAATCCTTATGCCAATAGTAAAAAAAACAACTGGCCAAAAAATTAAAATCATCCTGAAAGGAATAAAATCTTTACCAGATTGGCACCAGGGAAAAGGGCAGCCTGGCTGGTTATTTATTGATGAAATAAAACTGTATTAATATGAGGCAAGGCTGGAAAAATATTTTGTATAACAGTAGTTTTGGTTTGAATTGCATGCTGGTATTTCTGCTGTTTTTTGAAAGTAGAATTAGTTTGCCAAATTGGGTGCAGGTAATTGGCAGAATGCATCCCTTACTTCTACATTTCCCCATTGTACTAATGGTACTTTGTGTTTGCTGGGAGTGGTTTACAAGCTATAAAAAATCAATAACAAAAGAGCTTACCCCCGTTGGTGATACACTGCTTTTAATAACTTCCCTTACTGCCGTAACAAGTGCCTTAATGGGCTTGCTGCTGTCGAAAGAAACGGGTTATGTGCCCCAGGAACTGCTGTGGCATAAATGGGGTGGTGTAAGTATTTCTCTATTGGCATTGGTATGGTATATTTTTAGGGAACAGGTTCGCAATCAAAAAATTATTATGACTATAACTGCTGCAGGTAGTATTGCGGTAGTAGTAATTACAGCACATCTTGGTGGTAGTATTACCCATGGAGAAGATTTTTTACTGGCACCCGTAACGCAGGATAAGCAGGCTCCTGCTGTGTTGTTTGAAGATGCAGTAATATATGCCAATATGGTTCAACCTATATTAAAAGCAAAATGCATTGTTTGTCATAATGAAAAAAAAACCAAGGGAGAGCTGTTGATGGAGCCTTATGCCATGTTGGCAAAAGGTGGAAAGAGCGGTGTTTTGTGGAATTTGAATGATGAGAATTTCGGATTGATGCTTACCCGTATCCACCTGCCTGCGGATAATAAGAAGCACATGCCGCCCACTGGTAAAATTCAGCTTACAGACAATGAAATCAGCATTATATACCATTGGATAAAAAACGGTGCAAGTGCCACTGCAAAAGCCGCTGACCTGCCAGCGACAGATAGTCTGCGGCTGTTGGCCATTGCCCAATTCAATACCATTGAAACAGATGAATATAGTTTTAAACCTGCTAATGAAACTACCGTACAATCATTGAGTAATAATTACCGGTTTATAAATCCACTTGCTATAGGGTCGCCTGCTTTGGGTGTAGAATTTTTTGGGTCGGCTCAATTTAAAGCAGATCAGTTAAAAGAATTGCTGCCGGTAAAAGATCAGATTATTGCACTCAATTTAAATAAGATGCCGGTAACCGATGACGACCTGCCAACCATTGCTCAATTTGTAAACCTGCGCAGACTCAATCTTTCGTTTACCAATATAAAAGGAAATGGTTTAGCTGCCTTAAAACCATTAACTGCTTTACAACAATTATCACTTTCTGGCACTGCTGTTACTGCTGAAAATCTGCAACAATTGGCTGCTTTACCTAAACTTACGCAACTATATATTTGGAGTACGCCAGCCCAAATTCA
>JBBQTZ010000328.1:0-3953 GCA_038234405.1 Chitinophagales bacterium | reverse complement strand
CAGTATTCAATCCAAGAAATACGCAGGTATCACTGGAGCAAACTGCAGTAAAGCTGAATCCGAAAATAAGAGGCTGGCTGAATTATTATTGTAAATTTAATCCACGTGAGGCAATGGATGTATTTTTGTATACTAATGAATTAATCAGAAGATGGTTTGAAGAAAAGTATCGGTTAAGAAGTAAACACGCTGTACAAAAACTATATGATAGTTATGTACTTGCAAATGGAAACCTATTTATTCACTGGCAAAAAGGAATTATACGCTGACTGAATAACAAGAGCCGTATGAGGGGAGACTCTCACGTACGGATCTGTGAGCGGCTAAAGCTGAAATGCTTTGGCCTACTCGACCATTAAAAATTCCAGCACAGCAGCAAGCCCTAACGTACGTTACCCTAAACGACATCCTACACCTATACAAGCATCCACGACTTTGCTAACACGACCCCGTGCTATTTTTGTCACATTGCAAGGAACACAAAACCCGGACACAAATCCAACCTTGCATAGAGCTAAAAATGCCAGCGCACAACAAACCCACACCTACTGAAACAAATAACATTTTATCATACCGATATGAAGAGAAGCCTGAATAATGCAAGTCCTTGCTATATAATATAAAACCTGCCGCATTTTATTAAACCTACCTTTAGATGTAGCCAAGAAATTGTAGAAAATGAACAGACGAAAATTTATTGCTATTGCCGGAAGTTCGATTGTTATCGGAGGTGTAACTTATTATCTGCTGAGTGATAAAAATAATTTTGTAAGAGCTGATAGTAAGCAAAATGGCCCAATTAGTATTTTATTAAAGCCTGATGAAAGGGACATTCTATTTTTAGCATCACTTGCCCCAAGCGGCCATAATACTCAACCCTGGTTTGTAAAATATGTTGAGCCCTATCATTGGATAATTGGCAATGATAAAAAACGTTGGCTTCCCGGCGTTGACCCAACACAACGTGAAACTATTTTATCAATCGGGGCTTTTTTACAAAATCTTGAATATGCTGCCGGCAACATGACGTACAGTTGCCAGTTCAATATTTTAGCAACAAGTAATCAGGATGAAAACATTGTCGAAATTAAACTGTCAAAAAATGGAAACTCTTTCAAATATGATATTGAAAAAATAAAGCATCGTAGAACGGTACGTTCAAATTATTTAAATAAAGTCATACAAAAGGAAGATCTCGCTTATTTAATTAATGAAGAAACTGATTTCATCTATTACTTGCCCAATACTTCAAAAGAACATCAATGGTTAAATGAACAAACCGTTGAAGCCAACAGGATACAAGCATACCGGGATGCGGCACAAAGTGAATTAGCAAACTGGATTCGGTTTTCAAGCAAAGATGCTGGAGAACATATGGATGGGCTAACACTGGCAGGAATGGAAATAAATGGCATACCTGGCTGGTATTTACGCAACTTTTACGATAAAGAAAATGTTTTGAAAAAAAGCTTCAGAGAACAAAGCATTAACAAAGTGGTGAAGCAGGTTTCACAATCTGCAGGGTGGTTATTGATTACGAGTAAAGATAATTCCGTAACGGCATTATTGGAAACAGGTAAAAGACTGCAACGGTTATGGCTAAAAATAAGGGAGAAGAATATAGCGATGCATCCAATGACGCAGATAATTGAAGAAGCATCAACCAACCAGCTCTTAAATAATTCCATTGGTATTAACGAGCCTGTGCAATTCATTTTACACACTGGTTATTTAAAGAATTATCCTGAGCCTGTAACGCTTCGGCGTTCGGTTGAGCAATTTGTTAGCACATAAAAATCAAATAATTTAAAACTTCTCTCATGCTCAAATATTTTTTTGCTTTTATTATGCTTATGCATGGGCTTATACATTTCATGGGTTTTGCAAAAGTATTTAACTATGGCAACATTAACCAAATCAGTAAAGAAATTTCAAAGCCTTCCGGTTTGCTTTGGTTGCTGACTGCTTTTTTATTTATTGCTGCTACCATTTTATTCTTGGTAAAAAAAGATGCATGGATTTTTGTTGGATTTGCAGCAGTAATTATTTCACAAATATTAATTTTCACTGTTTGGAAAGATGCAAAATTTGGCACCATTGTCAACATCATTATTCTTACTGCTGCTGTATTAAGTTGGGGAAGTCACCATTTTGAAAAAGGATATCAACAAGATGTAAAAGAAAATTTGCAACGTACTAATATGTCGAAGACAGATTTACTTACTGAAACAGATTTGCTGCCGTTACCCGAGCCTGTGCAACGTTACCTGAAATATGCAGGTGTATTAAATAAGCCTAAACTTAAAAATATGCGCATTGCGTTTGAAGGACAAATGAGAGAAAAAGGAAAAGATTTTTTTCCTTTTACTTGTGTACAATATAATTATTTTGATGAGCCCACCCGGTTATTTTTTATGAAAGCGAAAATGAAAGGCATTACAGTTCCCGGGTATCATAAATATAACAATGCAACCGCTTTGATGGATATAAGACTTTTTGGATTTGTTCCTGTTGTAAAAAAATCAGGAAGAGATATGGACCAAGCAGAAACCGTAACACTGTTTAATGATATGTGTTTGATGGCTCCTGCAACATTAATTGACAAACGAATTATTTGGCAAGCCATTGACAGCCTTTCGGCAAAAGCAACTTTTACAAATCATACTATTACAATATCGGCTATTTTATATTTCAATACGCAAGGGCAATTGATTGATTTTATTTCCAACGACAGAGATGTAAATCACTACCCATTTTCTACACCGGTCAGTAATTATAAAAATATTAACGGAATAAACATAATGACGTATGGTGAAACTATTTGGCATTATCCCGATGGAAACTTTGTTTATGGAAAATTTAATTTAAAAAGTATTGGATATAATGTGACTGGCTTTAAACCTTGAAAATTTTAAACTAAATACTTTAAAAAAAACTGTGAACAAAATTTAACTTTTTGGCCTACTATATTTTCTTGCTGGTGCAATTGTTCTCATGGGAATTATTACTGCAGAAGCATTTTATCCACCAGGGTACAGTAGGTTTAAAAATGAAATAAGTGATTTGGGGGCTACACGGCAGCCAAATAGCGTAGGCTTTGAGCCATCGTCTACAATTTTTAATACCATCATGTTGCTTGCAGGAATCATGGTTTTAATGGCATCATTTTATTAGCATAAATATTTTAAAATTATTTAATAAATTGTGATTATTCAAAATACCAGATTTAATTATTACTTAAAAAAAAATAGTATGAGAAAACCTACTTTTTCAAATTTAAAATCAGGTAAAATAGGTTTGTAGTCGCTTGCAGCGTTGATATTTTCAATGCTACTATCGGCAGTGAAAACGCTGCACGCACAACCGGTTGAAGTACTCAAAGACATCGAAACGAAAACGTTTTCTTCGGTGAATCAAAGATTTACCACAGTGGGCAGCCATGTATTTTTTGTAGCCGTTGATCCGGTGCCTGGCAAGTGCCTGAACAAAACAGACTGTTCCACCAATGGTACTGCCTTAGTAAAGGGCTTTAACTCTTTCATATATCTCTAGCCAGCACTTTCCAACCTGGTCGAGGGCAAAACTGTCGCTCTGAGCACTTAATGAGATGCCTTTCCCTTCACAAAATATACCTGAATTCAGGTATATTATTTTTAATAAGTATATTATAATTTTATAGACGAAAATAGGCGTCAAAATTGCTTTTATTTTGGGCTCCTCTGTAAATGGCAGACTTAAAAGACACATCTTTAAATTTTATTTTTTCTATATACACAACAATAAATTTATGAAACCAAAATTACTCCTCGCTATAACATCAGTGTTCTTAACAGTTTTGCAGCTACAAGCACAATTGAATTACAGTTTTACCAATGTGGTTAGCAGTACCGAAGCCTATACCGATATTGCCGGCACAGGTACACCCATAGCCATGACAAGTAGTACGGCTGGTA
>JBBQTZ010000327.1:0-4051 GCA_038234405.1 Chitinophagales bacterium | reverse complement strand
ATCCGGGCATGCGATAAATACCTGCTCCATCACTGGCTCTACAGACAAGGCTGTGGGCCCAATATCGGCAGTATTTACCGGAACACTACGATAGGTTAAAACTTCGAGCCCTAATTTTTCTGCTGCCCTATTTAAAATATCTCTGCACTCTTCTCTTAGTTTTATCTCTTTTGGAAAAAAAATAACTCCCACACCATATTTAGCATAAGAAGGTAAATGAACACCCAATTTTACACATTCATCAAAGAAAAATTCATGCGGCATTTGCAGCATAATACCTGCCCCGTCGCCTGTATTACTTTCACAACCACAGGCCCCTCTGTGCTCCATATTTTCTAAAATAGTGAGTGCATCGCTTATGTGCTGGTGCGATTTGTAACCTTTTATATTGGCAACAAAACCAATACCACAGGCATCACGCTCAAAAGAGGGATCGTACAAACCACCTTCTGCACCTGCATGCTTAGTTTTATTATGCTCAACATTTGTCTTGTTTTCTGATACCAAAGTGTACTCCTTATTCATTAAAAATTAATTTTTCTTGTTAGAAATGATTTGGCAAATATTGTAAGCAAGCAATCGCAGATTATTTTTTAGGGGCAGATTTTTGGGTTTGTGAGTTTACCAGAACTCCAAAGCAAATTCTTTACTTTAAACGGTAAAGAAGAAATCTAAAATTAAAGAAATTCTACCATTTTATCAATTACATTAAACAACTGTTGCATTTTTTGCACAATAACAATAATTAAACCAAACAATACTGAATTTGTTTAATATTTTTAAGATTAATGTAGCTGACTAAATACTGCAAGCAAAAAAGAAATAATAAACATCTTTACTTACACTAAATATCCAAAAAGCATATCATTTTTATTTAGCGCTGTGTAATTAATATTGTAACGCTTCATGTTGTTAGTTAAGGCAGTGTAATCTTGTTTACTTTTTAACTCTACACCCACCAATGCCGGCCCTGTTTCTTTATTGTGTTTTTGCATGTACTCAAAACGAACAATATCATCGTTTTCGCCAAGTACGTGATTTACAAATTCTTTTAAAGCGCCGGGGCGTTGGGCAAAGCGAATTAAAAAGTAATGCTTTAACCCTTCATATTGCAGGCTTCGTTCTTTAATTTCCTGCATGCGGTCAATATCATTATTGCCACCCCCAATTATACATACAATATTTTTGCCTTTAATTACTGCTGCAAAATCATCCAATGCTGCAATACTCAATGCACCTGCAGGTTCTACTACAATGGCATCTTCATTGTATAAAGTTAAAATAGTGGAGCAAATTTTACCTTCTGCCACCAGGTGCATATCATCCAATACATCTTTACAGATAGAGAAAGGAATGTCGCCAACACGTTTTACGGCTGCTCCATCTACAAAACGATCAATATTTTGTACCGTTACAGGATGCCCTGCTTTTAATGCCTCCAACATAGATGGTGCACCTTCTGGCTCAAGGCCAATTATTTTTGTTTGTGGCGAAATAGTCTTAAAATAATATCCTACTCCTGCACTTAATCCGCCGCCGCCAACAGGCACAAATACATAATCAATTCCACTGTCACCGGCTCCGGATGAAGGTTTTAAATCTGCAAATTGTTCCAGTATTTCTACGGCTACCGTTCCCTGCCCTTCTATAATTTTATAGTCGTCAAAAGGAGGAATAAAAGTCATGCCGTTTTCCTCAGTATATTTTTTTGCTGCTACAGCACAGTCATCAAATGTATCGCCTGTAAGTATTACTTTAATCCAATTTTCGCCAAACATTTTAGTTTGAGAAATTTTTTGATTGGGTGTAATTACCGGCATAAAAACTACCCCCTCAGCCTTCAATTTTTTACAACTATAAGCAAAGCCCTGTGCATGATTGCCAGCACTTGCACAAACCACCCCTTTTTGTAATTGGTTAAGAGGTAAAGTGCTCATCATGTTATAGGCACCCCGTATTTTGTAGCTGCGTACTATCTGCAAATCTTCTCTCTTTAAATACACATTGCACTGGTATTTGTTAGATAGATTTCTATTAAGTTGCAAAGGTGTTTTGATTACTACTTTTTTGAGTCGCCGGGCTGCTTCTTTACAATCAAGCAAGGCTGCCCCGCCCATTACAGGGAGGTTTTCTTTTTCAATGATAGTTTCATTTGCTTGTAACATTAATAGGCTAATTTATTTTTTTTCTTCTACTTAAAATTACTTGTATGTATATTTTAAGCAGAGGTGATTTTTTTACACTGTTTCTATTACTTTCATATCTGTCATTGCTTGTCTTAGTATGGCACCTATTTTTTCTACCGGGTGTGAGCGAATGCTTTTGTTTACTTCAATTAGGTTCCTGTTATCAACACCATTACTTTTTCCGGTATTAAAATTCGTTCCAATTACATCTGTTTCAATGGTGGTCATAAATTCTGCAAGCAATGGTTTAGCGGCATGATCAAACAAATAACAACCATATTCGGCAGTATCGGAAATTACCCTGTTCATTTCAAATAATTTTTTACGGGCAATTGTATTAGCTATCAACGGTGTTTCATGCAAGGATTCGTAATAAGCAGACTCCTCTTTAATTCCTGCTTCTACCATAATTTCAAAAGCGAGTTCTACGCCAGCTCTAACAAAAGCGACCATCAACAAACCGTTATCAAAAAATTCCTGCTCTGCAATAGGAGCTGGTGTTGGGGCTGTTTTTTCAAAGGCTGTTTCGCCTGTAGCAGCACGCCAGGTTAATAAATTTTTATCATCATTTGCCCAGTCAATCATCATGGTACCAGAGAATTCGCCACTCATAATATCATCCTGGTGTTTTTGAAACAATGGACGCAATATATTTTTCAATTCATTAGATAATTGATACGCTTTTAGTTTTGCCGGATTTGATAATCTATCCATCATAGCCGTAACGCCACCGTGTTTTAAAGCTTCTGTTACTACTTCCCAACCATACTGTATTAATTTAGCTGCATACGATGCATCAATACCCTGATGTACCATTTTATCAAAACAAAGTATAGAACCAGTTTGCAATACACCGCACAAAATAGTTTGCTCACCCATCAAATCTGATTTTACCTCTGCCACAAAGGAAGAGCGCAATACACCTGCACGATGGCCGCCGGTAGCAACTGCGTAGGCTTTTGCTTGTGCAAGCCCTTTGCCTTCAGGATTATTTTCCGGATGTACTGCTATTAAGGTAGGTACGCCAAAACCTCTTTTATATTCTTCTCTAACCTCGGTGCCGGGGCATTTGGGCGCTACCATTATTACAGTAAGATCTTTACGGATTTGTGTACCCTCTTCAACAATATTAAAACCATGGGAATAAGAAAGTGTAGCACCATGTTTCATTAGTGGCATGATGGCTGCTACCACTGCAGTATGTTGTTTATCTGGTGTAAGGTTTAATACCAAATCAGCAGATGGAATCAGCTCTTCGTAAGTACCCACGGTAAATCCATTATCCGTTGCATTTTTCCAGGAAACTCTTTTTGCCTCTATAGCTTCTTTACGAAGGGTATAAGAAATATCCAAACCGGAATCTCTCATATTTAATCCCTGGTTGAGCCCTTGTGCACCGCAACCAACTATTACAATTTTCTTCTCCTTTAAAATGTTTACACCATCCGCAAATTCGCTGCGGTTCATAAATTCACAAACACCTAATTGATTCAATTGCTCTCTGAGCGGTAATGAGTTAAAATAATTTGACATTTTTTTGGTTTTGACTTTTGCCCGTTGAGGCATTTTTAGAGATTGATTAATTTAATAGTTTTTAATTCGGTAACTGCTCTTTATGTACATCGTTTTTATAGCGGCCACCTATATACCTGGCGAAATACTTATGGTTTAAATTAAATTTTAGCTACTTTATACCAAGGCTATACTCAACAAACACTACACCCTTTAAAGACATGCTCCACCGTAGGTTAGCAATTGGAGCCTGAATTTCTACATAGTAAACACTTCTTCCTGTTGGCTCAAAAATTCATTTTCAATAGTTTCTTCCCCAGGTTCTCTGTATTCAAATTGTTTTAACTGGCTAT
>JBBQTZ010000326.1:0-4087 GCA_038234405.1 Chitinophagales bacterium | reverse complement strand
TACTAATTAATGCCAGCAAAGGTTTAGAATTAGTAGGGCTTTATCCTTCTGTAGTAAAAAGCCAAACAACGCTAAGTGTATCATCGGCTACTGCTGTTATTTTGCAAACAAATATTACCGATATTAACGGAAAACTGGTGTTCTCCAATAAACAAACTATACTATCCGGTAGTAATTTAATATTGATTGATTGTTCTAAACTAGCACCGGGCCTATATAACCTAACCGGAATAACTGCAAACAATACACTAAAAACAATACGTTTTGTAAAACTGTAATTTAAAATACATAAGTTTAAAAGCCCCTGAAAAAAATTCGGGGGCTTTTTTTTACCCAAATTTGGCAGGTTTACCCAAATTTTGCGATTAAAATTAATAGGAAGGATTAAAGTTATTTTTTTGATGGAGAAAATATCATCTGGTTCGTAAGTGTTTAGCGACGCAATACCTATGCGTTTGGCAGTAGCAGTATTAAGTTAACACTGTGGTTACATGATTCTAAATCATCATAAAAATTTACTTCATTATTAAGAAGTAAAAAGGCAATATGGTTGCTATAATTTCTTTTACTTTTACCTGAAAATTTTTATAAAATGGCAATACTAAATATCGAATTTAAAGCTACGGCAACTGATTTAGATGCATTAGAAAAATTACTACTAGACTTAAATCCTATTTTTATTGGAGAAGATTATCAGATAGATACCTATTTTAATGTACCAAATGGCCGAATGAAATTGCGGGAAGGAAATATCGAAAACGCATTGATACATTATGTTCGGGAAAATACGGCCGGCAGCAAATCTTCTCATATCATTTTGTACCACCACCAGCCAAATGAAAACTTAAAAAATTTGCTCACAGCAGCAGTAGGTATTAAAGTTATAGTAGATAAGCGGCGAAAAATATATTTTATTGATAATGTAAAATTTCATTTTGATACCGTAACTGGCCTTGGCAATTTTGTAGAAGTAGAAGCTATAGACAAGGATGGCAGCATAGGAAAAGAAAAACTGCAACAACAATGTGATCATTATGCAGGTATTTTTAAACTATTACCATCTCACTTTGTTGCACTCTCTTATAGCGATTTGTTGTTGCAACACTAATTAATACACCCAATTTTGCAATCATTAAAAAAAAATATGAAAAAGATTTTAATTCCGGTGTTATTACTTATTTTGATAGTAAGTGTAAACACAATTACAGCTCAAAAAAAATCAACCATAAAAGGAGAGGAAGTTACCTATGCCGGTGCAGATGGTGTGGTGCAAAAAGGTTATGTAGCTTATGACGCAAGTTTAAAAAAAGAACGTCCGGCAATTATCATTATACATGAGTGGTGGGGAAGCAATGATTACGTACGCATGCGTGCAGATATGTTGGCCAAACTAGGCTACATTGCTATTGCACTTGATATGTATGGCGATGGTAAGCAAGGCTTAACACCACCTGAAGCAACCGCTTTGGCAACGCCATTTTATAAAGACCCGCAACTGTCAAAATCCAGAATAGAAGCAGCCATTGCAAAAATTAAGACTTATCCGGAAACAAACCCCGGCAAGATAGCTGCCATTGGCTATTGCTTTGGAGGATCTATGGTATTAAATGCAGCCAAAATGGGTATGAATTTTAAGGGTGTAGTTAGTTTTCATGGTGGCCTTGCCGGCGTACCCGCTGTAGATGGGATAACCAAGGCAAAAATATTGGTATGCCACGGAGCTGCTGATAAATTCATTAGCCCCGAAGAGTTAAAAAATTTTAGAGATAATTTAGATGCTGAAAAAGTAAGTTATTCTTTTATAACTTATCCAGATGCTACCCATGCCTTTACCAACAAAGAATCAACTGCAAATGGCATAAAATTTAGCATCCCGGTAGCTTATAATGCCGCTGCCGATAAAAAGAGTTGGGAGGATATGAAGAAATTTTTCAAAACTATATTTTAAAAAAACTCATAAAAAAATAAAGATGCAAAAAAGCAAAGTGAATAGTACGACTTTGCTTTTTTCAGTGTAATATTTGCTTGCAAAAGCAACTTTCAATTTTTACGCTAGTGCGTGGAAGGGTATATTTAAAACGGACGCACCGCCTGGTGTTAGGTGACAACACCAATTATAGCCTAGCCTCGGTCGAGTGCCTTCACTAGCCGGAATCCGGAGCGACAAATTGAAATGCACCTGCCTAAATCCATCTTTGCATTTTTACATACAATAATTTAAACCCAATTAATATGGCAGAAGACCTTTCCATTACACAGGGCACTAAAGAAATACAATACAAAACCCTGCTTCCGCAAATAAAAGCATTAATAGAAGGTGAGGCAGATTTAATAGCCAACCTTGCCAATATTGCCGCCGCCCTTAAAGAGCAATTTGGCTGGCTTTGGGTAGGGTTTTATTTGGTTAAGAAAGACGAGTTAGTACTTGGCCCTTTTCAGGGGCCGGTTGCCTGTACACGTATAAAAAAAGGCCGTGGTGTATGTGGGTCAGCCTGGACGCAGGCGCAAGCATTGGTGGTAGCAGATGTAGAAAAATTCCCTGGTCATATTGCTTGTAGCAGTCTTTCTAAATCTGAAATAGTGATTCCAATAATTATTAATAATGAAGTAACAGGTGTGTTAGATGTGGATAGTGTATTGCTAAATGATTTTGATGAAACGGACAAAAAATATTTGGAGCAAATTGTAGGATGGATAGCGTAATAAAAAAAGGGAAATGTTTTTTATTGCCAGGTATTTTAACTGCATGTTCCTTGTAACAAGCAGTTGAGATTTTCACTTGTATGATCTACCGGGATGGTTATAAGAATAAAGATAAAACCCAAAAAAACCACTTTAAAAATACGTCTAATTATATTTTTTTCATAGCATATAATTATTGCTTTTTATATTGAGTGAAATGTAAAATACAACCAAAAGCATCAATAACATCTTTAGGTATGTTTTTACCGTAAAAGCAAAGATTTTAAAACCAGTGGAGATGTAATAAAAATTGACGGCGTTAACTTTTACAATGCCCCTACATTATTACTGCCGGGGCAGATGTGTTGGATGCAGGAAATACTACTTTTTAATCCGCCGATCCCGCAGAAACGATTGCTTTGCTGAAAAAATATTCATTAACAGCTACATCGTTTTATTTAATAAATAATTGATATATTTATTGAATGACGTCATTTTTCATTGAAAAATTTTATCTTTTATTTCAGGGAGCTATGCTTTTCCAGGTTGCGTTTTTTGGCATGGTATATATCATAACAAGAAGGAAGGATGTGTTTTACTATTCTTTACTCAACCTGGTTTCCGCAGCTTATTTTTTCCTCAACGCACCCGACACATTTTTTGGAATTGAAGAAAACATTGTATTTAATTCAACGCTATATCTATATGTAAATTTTGCCTTAATTATTTCAATGATTTTTATGTATTTGGTATTTTTAAAAGAAATTTTTAATGATACACTTAATCAATATGACTATGTAAAAAAGGTTTATCGTATTACGTTTTACGCTATTCCATCCTTATACATATTGTTCGTATTATTTGCATTATTGCAGTGGAATACGAACCTTATATTTTACACAGGACATTTAGTAAACGGACCTTTCTGTACCCTGATTCTAATTTTAAATTTTAAAGAAAAGGGATATAAATCGCTGATCATTAATGGCATGGTGATAGTGTTTGTATGTGTTGTTACTACTACTATTCTCACTATGCGCTACAATGCAGGCAGCAATGGTAGTATATTAGACAGGTACCCACTGGCAATTATTAAATTAGGTATGCTTATAGATATCATGCTGTTTCAACTGGCATTACTAAAGCGATGGAATGAGCAAGAAAAGCAATTAGCCATTGAAAAAATACTATCGCAATTAGAGGTAGAAAAACTCCGTAATAAAATTTCCAGCCAACTGCATGATGATATTGGTGCAACCCTTAGCGGCGTATCCATGTACAGCCACCTCACCAATAAACAGATGGAAAGAGGCGAACATGACAAAGCCAAAGTATCGCTCCATATCATTCAACAATCTGCCAACGAAATGTCAGAGAAATTAAATGATTTAGTATGGTCGGTAAA
>JBBQTZ010000325.1:0-4125 GCA_038234405.1 Chitinophagales bacterium | reverse complement strand
TAAACACGAAAACTTGTTTGCCTTGTCAAATTCACTTGCTATAGAATCGCAACTATTCGTAAGTTCCGGACAGGCTAAATTATCTGAACCTGTATTAAAAGAAGTGGTTGAAATAAGGAAATTAATTGGTGATCCTTTTTACATTGCCTCCGATATGTCGCAACTGGGCTATTACTATGCTCATTATGGACAACCGGAAAAGGGCATTGCCATTTGCAAGGAGGGTATTGCCATAGCAAAAAAGTATAACCTGGATACAAAGCTTTTCTTTTTATACAATAGCCTGGCAGATAATTATAAGGCATTGGGCAATACAACTGCGTTTGCAGAAGTGCTGCAAAATATCATCGAACTTAAAGATATGGTGTACGAAAAAAACACCGGCCGTGCATTGGCAGAAATTCAGACCAAATACGAACTTCAAAAAATAGAGAATACCATTATTCAGCAAAAACTTGCCATTATAACAAAAAATTACTGGCTAAATGGTTTATTGCTATCGGTTGTCTTCCTCGTGATTTTTGCTTATTTCATCTTTAAAAATTATAGAAGAAAACAAACCATAAAAATGGAAATAGCTGTTGCTGAAGAAAAAATGCTGGCAAAACTTTCCATAAAAGAAGCAGAAGAAAATGAACGCCGGCGCATTGCAACCGATCTGCACGATAACCTGGGCGTTTATGCCGCTTCTATTGCTGCCAACCTGGATACTATTTCTGCCGGGGAGCATTTTAACCCAACATCCATTAATGCACTTGCAGAGCTCAACAGCAATTCGCAATCCATCATTTCACAATTAGGAGATACCATCTGGGCATTAAAACGGACAGCTTTATCACTTACAGCTGTAAGCGACCGGATTAAACTTGTTATTCAAAAAATTCAACCAAGTTACCTTAATATCAGTATAGATGTGGTAGAAAAAATTGAAGCTGATCCACAGTTGCAACCTGCCCAGGCTTTTCATCTTTTCCAGGTAATACAGGAAGCACTTATTAACGCACTGCGCCATAGCGGCGGCAACTATATAGAAATATTATTTACAGGTGGAAACAATTGGAAAGTATTTATAGAAGATGATGGAAACGGGATAAAAATTAAAGGAGAAGTAAAAGCAGGCGGTAATGGTATACAAAACATGCTTAACAGATCGAAGGAAGCGGGGTTTTTTATTACCTGGCTCCATAATGAAAAGGGTGGAACAACCGTTGCAATTTCATCTACTACAAATTGATTATTGTACTAAATTTTTTATAGGTTTAATTTTATTATATGGCTGTTAACATAGCGCTCACAGAAGACAATTTTATAAACCGGAATACTTTTATTCAAAAAATAAAAATGTACCCGGAACTTAACCTAATTTTTACTGCCGAAAATGGTCATCACTGCCTGGAAGAATTAAAAGGACTACCACTGCAACTAATACCACAGGTAATTTTTATGGATTTGGAAATGCCTGAAATGGATGGCATTGAAACCATACAAATTGCTACATCTATGTATCCGCAAATACATTTTATTGTACTCACCGTTTTTGATGATGATGATAAAATATTTGAAGCCATCAAAGCGGGTGCTTCAGGATATTTATTAAAACATGAAACAGCCGCTGTTATTAATGATGCCATTATAAATGTACTGGAATTTGGTGGTGCGCCCATGAGCCCCGCCATTGCAAGAAAAACAATGTATTTACTAAGCAGGTCCATCCATGAAACGGAAGTTTCCACCAGTTCAACCGTGCCCAAAATTATTACAGAAAGAGAACATGAAATTTTACAACACCTCATCAATGGCTGGGATGCCAAACGCATTGCAACCGAACTTAAACTGAGCGTATTAACCGTTCGTAAACACATTGCCAATATCTACACTAAGCTCCATGTAACTTCCAAAGCGCAGATAATTTCACTTGCTCATAAAAATAAATGGGTGTAATACCTGGTAGATTTCATTTCATCGTCTAACAGCATTTCTTCTAAAAAAATAATGGCATTTTGTGAATGCTTAGCTGCAGATAAATGCACTGTTACAGGCTTGTTTACAGAAGTAGGTAGAATTAAATTTTGTTTTGTTCTAAAGAAATACCCCCTTATGCGCAATAGGAAAAAAGAAATCCAATAAAGAAAAAAAAATGGTTTAGAACTTGCATAAAAGTGAGCAAATCAAAATCTAAAAAAGAAAGCTGCACAATATACTTTACAAACAAAGTGTTAAGGCAAATAAAGTGCCGGGTAAATAAAGTAAAATTTAATAAAAATATTATCGTTGCTTATAAGCCTGAATTATACAGTTTCAGTGCTATTATAATATTAAGCGGCTTTCATAACATTTGTTAACCTCAAAATAGTTTGCCATTCTATCAGCCTAAAAACAATTGTAGCCCTCCGTTACAAATTCAATTGAAAATTTGAAATCAAAAGTGCAGTTGGTTACCATTTGGGTTTATTTTAAATTTTAGTTCCCGATTTGGGTAGGTGGGGGTACCCAATCGGGTGTTGCTTGTGGTTGGTGCATTCAACAACAAATAAGTGTTAATATAATTCCAACTACACCCTACAATTTTTACTCCAATATAAAAACCGGATTTTGTTTGCAAGCGCTAAAACCATTACCATTCATATTTGGGCAAATGGTGTTGTTGGCCTTGGTGATGGTTTGGGTTTTAGCTGTTTTAAGTAATTGCTCCCAGGTAACAAACTGACCAAATAAACCCAAATTTTTTTGAAGTGTTTCTCTAAAATTAAAAGTAAAAAATCCACCGAACGCATTGTTGCCAGCCGATACCTCTCCTTTGGCTGCTGCCGTCATTAAAATAGAAGTGGGCCGTTGATTTAAAAAGAGTTGCTGACAGTTTTGTATACTCCACCCTAAAGAAGAGTGGCGCAAGCTTGCCATGCCTGAGCTCGTATTGTTAGTAAGGCCAGGGTCGGCATTGCAGCAATCGCTTAACACAATATTTAGCCTTGCACCTTTTAATTTTATGTTGTTATAGATTTGCTGCATATTCATTGCATTGGCGCCGCCTATGCTTTCAAAATCTTTTGTTCTTAAATCAATGTAAGGGAAGGTATTACCATCATTTAAATTGCTAAAACCATGGCCGGAGTAGTAAAATATTACAATATCATCTTTGCCGGGTTGTAAGGCATTAATGGCATTTTCAACATTATTTTTATTGTAATTTTTGCCAAAAATTACGGTTGGTTCAAAAGGTATTTTCATATATTCGGCAATTTCTCCAAATGTTTTTAAGGTAGCATTTTTATCTATTACACAAGTGCTGCCAATTGAGGCGTCCTCGGTATTAGCAACGATGAGTAAGTGTAGCTTAGTAGTGGGTTTGCCCGGTTTATTAGTTGGTCTTCTTATTGCCACATCAAATAGGTTAGTGTAAAATGCTTCGTCAGGGGTAAAAAATTCACTTACAAAATCTTTATTTAAATCTTTACTATCCAGTAGCCTCACGCTTGTGATAATACCTTCATGCAATTTTTCTTGTTCATCTGGCGAAAGCACAGAGATGGGCTCATAAAATCCATCTTCTTCACTTTTATGAAAACAAAAATAATCAGGATGGTACCCATTGTTTTTATTGCCCAATAATATAACAGGATCGTATGTTTCTACTATCAGCAAACTACTATCCGGGTTACCGTTTTTATCTTCGTCATAATGCTCCTGAATTTTCATTTCAACCACTGTGTATTGCTTATCAACCGGATCAGTAAATGCTACTCTTACAAAACCTGTTCCGTCATCGTTTCTTACAAAAAAGGCCTTGTACTCATCCTGTACAGTACCTTCCTTAAAATAGTATTTGTATTCGTACAAAGTTTGAGAAATGGCAGTAGTGCCGGTGAGTAATAAAATCAGTAGTATAAAAAATAGACACCTGGGCATAATAAATATTTTGGTTAAAAATCACTATAAACCTACAATTCTAATTTTTAAAAACAAAGCATTGTTTATGATATACACTCACTAGCGTTGCGTTATAAGTCGAACAATTTCAATTGGTTATCTTTTTGTTCTTTGAAATATTGTAATTGAGTTTGCTGAAACAGTTGATTTATGGGCATTTTTTCAAAAATGGAGATGCTTAAAATTTGTATTATTTCG
>JBBQTZ010000324.1:0-4169 GCA_038234405.1 Chitinophagales bacterium | reverse complement strand
CAATCTCCACAAATACCTTTTACTACCATTTGTGTTTGCCCGGGTGTAAAACCTTTTGGCAGTTTTACTTTTGGCACGGTTACTTCATCAAGGCAAATTGTTTTGCTGCAACTGTTACAAATAAAATGAACATGATCATCGTGATGATGGCCGGCTTCACAATTATCTTTACAAAGGGCATATAAAATTGAATTATCTGTAGTGGGTATTAAATGGATAATACCCTTTTCAACAAAAGTTTGTAAAGTGCGGTAAACGGTAACCCTGTCAAAGGTTTCGCCGGTGTTTTTTTCTATATCAGCATGCGCAAGGGCTCCATTGCTTTTTAAAAAAAGCTCTAAAATTTTTTTACGACTGTCTGTTATGCTAAGTAAATTTTTTTTTAAAATATCGAGTACCATCATTTTTAAAATTATCTTTTTGCCAATTATTTGTTTTTAAAAGCATTAACCTTCTTTTTAACAAAATGGGTTTATTGCGTTACTTGTAACCTATGGTTTATTGCACTACTTTAATTCTCTTGTTTGATTTTTTTCTTTCAATAGTCCTTTTATATCCCTGATAAGTTTTTGTATTTCATCTTCTTTTAACCCATCGTAAATACCCCTAACCCTTGTTTGCTTATCAAGCAAAGCAAAAAGTTGGGTATGTATAAATTGATCACCAATTTTTGCACTGGTATCAGTTTTATTATTATCCACCAGGTAACTATGCCTTGCCATGCCATATAATTCTTCTTTATTACCGGTTACAAAAAACCAATGCAAATTTTTTGGGGCAGCTTGCACTAAGTTAGTAGTAGTGTCTAATTTATAAGAGCCATCTTCAATTTGATTTAACTTACCGGTAAGCATTTTTTGTTCGTACAATTTAAGCAAGGGTACTGAGTCTGTTTCCGGCATGCATGTGTGAGATATAATCATAAAATTACTATCTGTTTTAAACTCATCATACACCCGGCGCATATTGGTATTCATTTTGGGGCAAATTCCCTTGCAGGTGGTAAAAAAATATTCAGTTACATATACCTTACTCTCTACTGTTTTATCTGTAACCTTGTTTCCGTTTTGATCTGTAAACGAAAATGGCTGTACAAGCGCATTAACCACTGGCAGGTTGCTTTGCGAAATATCTGTTTGTGTAAACACAAAAATATAATAACCTGCAAAAAGCAGTACAAAGAAACCAGCATACAACATCCAACTCTTTTTCATAAAAACAATTTTTTTGCAAAGCTACAGGCAAAGCTGCTTATTAGTAAGTATTGTTAAACCCGGTTTTTTAGATTGAAGCCGTAAGGGACACTAAAATTATTGTTAAACATCTGTAGAAGCAACTCTTAAGTTGGTTTACCTGTTCATCACCCGATATAAATGATTTGACATTTTAAATAACCAAATGATGCCAGATAAGATTAAAATAAAGATCTGCTGCCAACATGTTGGAAACAATATTCAATTACCACGTCACCAGGCAGTATTCAAAAAAAGAAGGGGATATAAATAATAACCAAACCGGCAACAAACCGATATTCAAATTAATCTACAGGTACTAATAACAAAATCCTGTCACAACCTTCAACCTGCAATTTTTTGATGACCAGCTAATTTATTAGCCAATACCATCTCACAAATAAAAATAATTAATCGCTGAACCGCTGTCAAACGCCGTTGTTAATGATATTACCAACTACCGAAGTTACAGACTGTGAGGCATTGAAATGTGAAGAAATCTACCTCCGATCGTTCGGGTCATTTTGCTCCTGCACTACTAGAGTTAGCGATTCAAAATTCAAGTCAAGTTAGTAAACGCAGCCTTCTTTTCTAATTACAACTTCTGCCGTTGGTCATGGCCGCAACAGCGGCGTGCCGGGATAGGTAATTTTTTTAATGTTACCCAAACAAGGACATAAAGTTTCTATACGACTTCAGGCAAACCAATAGTTTTAGCTAAAAACCCAGGGCTTGCAATATTAATATTATCCAACAATACTTTTATAGAACCTTTCTGAATTTGCGTAGCTGTTTCTCTTACTTCTTTAATGTAATTAGTTTGGGCTTTCTTTGAATTTTATAGCCGGTTATAAATAATAGAATCCCATTCTGAAGCTTTATTTATAAACTCCGGGATACTACTTACTACTTGCTTAATATAAATTCTATCGTCAAATTTTTCAATTATACAAGTAATCGAAAACATAAATTCACCATACTTACAATTATCTTCTGGCAGAGAAATTAGCAATCCTATACAATTTGGATCGTTCAAATTACCAATCTCTGCTACCATCGTACCAGCCTTTCTGATTAAAAAACCACCAGTAATCAATTTTTTAAGGTCTGTTATTTTTCCTGCTTAATCATCCATTTGTTTTGCTGCTGTTGTTCGTGCTCAATTTAAATAATTTGTCTTTACCCGGTACTTCACTATTTAGGGTTTTTTCAGCCAAAATTTTTCTTTCTCTGGTAAATTCTCAAGAAATTCCTTCATTTGCCCGTAGCCTTTCTGAATCGTCTCGCTCCACTTTTTATCGTCTAGTAAACTAACTCCTCTTAAATCCATCTCGAAGTACAACGACACTTTTGCCTTTGTAGTTTCTTGTTTCTGGCGACTGTTTAGCGTAAGTGAGTTTATGATCAAAGAGCTAAGGCCAGGGATTTTGTACTTTCTTTTGCCGGTGAGTTTATCCCAGATCAACATACCTGCTGATGGGGTTTCGGCGTAATCTACCTCCTTTGATTCTAAGCCTGACAGTGAAATTGCTATGATGTGCCGGACCGGATAACGGTACATTGGCTCAATCGGCAGATTATCTACAACACCGCCGTCTACATGCAATTGCCGATCTATCACAACAGGTGGGAAAACGCCCGGAATTGCAATGCTCGCCAGTACCACCATACTTATCAAACCCCTGTCGTGCACTTTTAAGCCTGCATTGGAAAAGTTGGTAGATACACAGTACGAATTTACCCAAATATCTTCCAGTTCAGATTCGCCAAACATTTCCTTCATAAAGCCGGCCATTTTCTTACCCGACATGATCGATACAATGGGCCAGGAAAAATCGTTGGACGTAAGCTTTCTTTTGGCGGAGGCCTCACAAAGCGCATTTACTTTTTGAGATTCAAAATCGCTATGACTCATTCCAATGCCATAAAGAGCACCGGCACTGGTACCACCCAAAAAATCGATTGATACCCCTACTTCCTGCAGCGCCCGGATGGCGCCTACATGTGCATATCCCTTTGCACCCCCACCGCCCAGCACTACACCCACAGCCTGGTTGGAAATAATTCTGCAGAAGCGGCCAATATCGCCTAAATGGTTTTTTCGAACATGGATGTGCAGGTTTACCCTTCGCTTTTCCAGCCAACGACTGGTTTGCTTAGGCAGCAGAGTTTCATTTTCATGTAAAAAAACGATGTATATTTTTTTGTTCAGAATACCTTGTGCATACAGGTTTTGTATTTTTTCAATCTGGTATAGATTGGCATCAGCCAAAAACTCCGTAGCAACAATTACCAGGTCAGCACAAAGCAGGCATTGCCTTGACCATTCGGGCTGGGCTTCGGAGCACACTAAAATATTGAGGCCATCCTGCTGTTCCAGTTTATCAAAAATACTATTGTACGAATGGTCCGGTTGTGAGTCGTGGTCAAATACCTGAATTGGAAATCCGCTCTCTTCCAGCGTTCTTTCAATGTCATATGTCCAGGGGCTTAGGTCATGTGCTGGTTGTAAATTGATGAGCGCTATATTTTTAGGCGTACTGCTCATGTGTTGTTCTAAAATATTTCTCCTTAAGCGCCTGATGAGAAAGCTTGTCAGCAACCCTGCAAAAGCAGGATTTTGAGCAACCAGGTTTAAATATTCCTGCTTGTTTATCTTTAGAACAATTGTTTTTCTAATAGCTAAAACAGAGGCCATTCTTGGCTCATTGGTAAAAAGTGCAAACTCACCCGTTGGTTCACCTTCACCAATATCACCCAATATATTCGTTCCCGTTTTATCCTGCATCACCGCACGAAGCCGACCGCTTAATACAACGTACAACGAGTTTTCAAGATCGCCCTGTTTAAACAGGTAATCCCCCGCTTCAACCTGCTGCTTTTCTCCGGCTTCCAGAATTTTACACAGGGCATCATTGTCTAATTCTTTAAACAAGT
>JBBQTZ010000323.1:0-4212 GCA_038234405.1 Chitinophagales bacterium | reverse complement strand
ACTGTTAGTGTTTTAAACAATGCTGCTTTGGAGCGATATGGCAATACTAGTTTTGTAGCTGCAGTTAATACAGTGCCGGGTGTAAAAATGGATGAACGCAGCCCGGGTAGTTATCGCCTGAGCATTAGGGGCAATTTGTTGCGGTCTCCCTTTGGCGTAAGAAATGTAAAAGTATATTGGAATGGCATTCCGTTTACAGATGCCAATGGCAATACTTATTTAAATCAAATTGGATTTGGCAATATTGGCAGCATGGAAATTTTAAAGGGTCCGGCCGGTAGTATGTATGGCGCCGGCACGGGAGGCGTTGTATTGCTAAGCAGTCCTGTTGGCCAATCCAATGAAAACAGTATTTCTATGAATATACTGGGTGCAAGCTATGGAACTTTATCTGGTGAAATGGCATACAAGGTAAACAATCAATCTACCACAACTAACCTTTCCTATACGCACCAACAAAGTGATGGCTGGCGAAACCATACTGCCATGCGGCGAGATGTGGTCAATTATACCGGTAGCTTTATCCTTGGTACAAAGCGAACGATTAATGCCCATTTTTTTTACAGCGACTTGTATTATCAAACACCAGGCGGACTAACTAAGCGGCAGTTAGATTCTGCAGCAAAGCAATCAAGGCAAGCAAGCGGTCCGTTTAGAAGTGCTGCAACTCAACAAGCTGCCATCAATAATAAAACATTGTATGCCGGCGTGGCGCAGGAATATCGGTTTAATCAACAATGGACGAATACCACTAGTTTTTATACTTCCAATTCACAGTTTAAAAATCCCAGTATATTAAATTACCAGCGTAAAACCGAACAGGGTTTGGGTGGAAGAACAGTTACACAGTTTAAACAAGGTGCCTTTACAATGCATGTTGGTGGCGAGTATCAATATGCATTTACCGCTACCAGAACCTTTGGCAATCGATCCGGCGTTTCAGATACCTTGCAATTTGATGATGAAATTTCAGCAACGCAATACAATATCTTTTTGCAGACAGCCATCAAACTTCCACATCATTTTAATATAACCGCAGGAGTGAGTTATAATAATTACCAATATGGATTTACCCGACTAAATAAATTACCGGCAACAACCATTGAAAAATCTTTTGACCCCGTTGTTGTTCCAAGAATTGCATTGCTGAAAAGTATTGGAAAGAATTATACTTTTTATGGTAGTATCGGCAAAGGTTATTCCCCGCCCACCATTGATGAAATAGTGCCCTCTACAGGCGTATTTAATACCTTGCTTCGTGCAGAAAAGGCCATCAATTATGAGTTGGGTGCACGAGGAACCATGTTACCCAATAAATTGTATGTAACTGCTGCCATGTATTGGTTGTTTTTAAATAATACCATTGTTACCAGAAGAGATGCTGCTGGTGCAGATTATTTTGTGAATGCCGGCAATACCCAACAACGTGGATTGGAACTTTCGGTAAATTATTTTCCTCTAAAAAATGGCAACCGTTTCTTTAGGGAAGTACAACTGTGGGGCAATTTCAGTCATATTAATGCCAGGTTTAAAAATTACCGGCAAGGGGCAAATAATTTTAGTGGCAATAAACTTACCGGCACTCCACCAAATGTGTTGGTGTTGGGCGCAGATGTTATTATGAACGCTGGATTTTATACCAACCTAACCTACAGCTATACGTCTACCTTACCACTAAACGATGCCAATACTTTTGCTGCTGCTGATTATCACCTGCTATTTTTAAAGGCAGGGTATAAAAAAATGTTGACTAATAAAATACATGGGGAAGTTTACTTGGTTTTTGATCAATCATTTAATAACCCCTATAGTTTGGGTAATGATTTAAATGCTGCCGGCAATCGGTTTTTCAACCCTTCTGCTCCACAAAATTTTACCGGAGGTATAAAAATTCAATTCAATTTAAAATAAACAATTTGTGAAAAAAGAAGGAACTATTTTTTTAACCGCCATGATGTTTTTAACAAGACTACCTGTACCAAAAAACATTGATCACAGCGAAATGTATTTGCAAAAAGCACCTAAATATTTTCCTTTGCTCGGCGTAATAGTTGCCTTGTTGAGTGCGACTGTATTTTTTATTTTTCATCGATATATTTCTGTTGATTTATCCATACTAGCCATGATGATCACCAGCATTTTAATCACCGGCTGTTTTCACGAAGATGGCTTTGCCGATAGCTGTGATGCATTTGGCGGCGGCTGGACAAAAGATAAAATATTATCCATCATGAAAGATAGCCGGTTGGGCACTTATGGTGTGGCTGGCTTGGTTTTAATGTTATCTTCTAAATTTATTTTATTAAAAGAATTGAACGCCTATCTTTCGTTTGGCGTAACAAATGAGCAACAATTTTATGGTTATTTTATTGCTCTATCCATGGCGGCACATAGCAGCAGCAGGTTAATGAGTATATTGGTGATACAATACTCTAAGTATGTAACAGAAACGGATGGTAGCAAATCAAAACCTTTGGCTTCCAATAAATTACTTGTATCAGAACTGCTAGTCGGTTGCTTGTTTGCCTTATTGCCTTTTGCCTTATTGCCAGGCTCAATTTTATTGGCAATATTCCCCATGTTACTCACAACCTTTTTCGCTGCCAGGTACTTTACCAAATGGATAGGTGGTTACACAGGCGATTGCTTAGGTGCCACCCAACAGGCAACAGAAATAATTTTTTACTTAACTTCATTATTAATATGGAAATATATCTTGTAAGGCACACCACTCCTGCCGTTGAAAAAGGTATTTGTTACGGACAAACGGATTTGGATGTAACTGAAACCTTTCAATCCGAAGCAGACATCATCAAGCAAGTATTGCCTGATGATATTTTGCATGTTTACAGCAGTCCATTGCAGCGCTGTACAAAATTGGCAGCGCATTTATTTCCTGATAAAAACGTACAGCTACATAAAGATTTGATGGAGATTAATTGTGGCCTTTGGGAAATGCAGCGTTGGGATGATATACCCAAAGAGCATATTAACCCATGGATGGATGATTTTGTAAATATCCGTACCCCGCAGGGAGAAAATTATGTTGACTTATTTGAAAGGGTACGTATTACATTTGATCATATTATTGCCAGTCCCTTACCAGCAGTTATTGTAGCACATGGTGGTGTAATCCGCAGTATTTTGTCGCATATTACCAATACGCCGCTAATCGATTCTTTTAAGGTATTTAACCTGCACTATAGTTGTGTAATAAAAATAGTAACGGATAATGGAAACCTGCAGCATAGCATTTTATCAAATATTCCCCACGAGAAAGAAACGCATAAACCATCAAAAAGACTGTGAGATGTAAGTTTGCGTAATTTTATATTTACCCTGGTTTTAGTAGTTGAAATTGCAGGGAGGTTTGTCAAATCCAATACAAATAAGTGTTTCAGGTTATTTTTTGATTATAAAACAGGGGTTATTTTTAGGTAAAAAATTGTTCTGAAAGGCTAAAATGTTCATCAGTTGGAAGTTATTACAGCTTTTCAACTGCAATAGCCGGGTTTAAAATGCAATCAAACTGCTACCAGGTAAACAATCCCTGTATATTTGCAAAAATTTTTAACAAGTGGATTTAAGTCAAATAGCTATAAAGGAAATATTAACGGTGTCATTTACCCTTTTTGCGGTGATTGATATGGTAGGTAATATTCCGGTATTGGCTTCACTTCGTTTAAAAATGGGTGGAGAAATTCGCTCTACCCAGGCAACTTTAGCTTCGGGTGCGCTTATGATTTTATTTTTATTCATTGGGAAGCAATTTCTTGGCCTTTTAGGGTTAGATGTGCAGTCTTTTGCTGTAGCCGGAAGCATTGTAATATTCATTATTGGATTAGAAATGGTTTTGGGGCACGATATATTTAAGGCCGATGGCAATGCAAAAAGTGGCAGTGTAGTACCCATTGCATTTCCATTAATTGCCGGCTCTGGTACGTTAACTACCATTATGAGTTTAAAGGCAAATTATTACGATCCCAACATTTTTATAGGTATTTTAATTAATTGCGTAGTTATTTATATTGTTCTCAAATCATTAAAATGGATCGAGAAATTTTTAGGTATCAATGGCATGATGATAATCAGAAAGTTTTTCGGTGTAATATTGCTCGCCATAGCGGTAAAAATATTTGGAAGTAATATTGGCCAGTTTGGAAAATAAATTTAACAGGATGTAGCGATTTTTTTGGCCTCGTAGTACAATGG
>JBBQTZ010000322.1:0-4217 GCA_038234405.1 Chitinophagales bacterium | reverse complement strand
ATGATTTTAAGAACGCAGCTTTGTATGTTTATCATTTGATTTTTAAAGCTGACAGTTTAAAATTACTTTGGAAAATTTACGATTTCAATAAAGAATGTGGCTTTGACCTTTATGTAAAGTTTATTGAAAAAGCATTTAAAGTGACAGACCTTGACAAAAATGGAATTGCAGAGGTATGGGTTATGTATGAAAATCAATGCACAAGCGATGTTTCGCCTGTACCAACAAAAATTATAATGTACGAAGGGAACAAAAAATATGCAATTCGTGGAGAAAGCAAAGTTCAGATTTCAGAGAAGGAGTTTGTGGGTGGACAATATACTTTGGACGATAACTTTAAAACAGGCAACTCATTATTTAGACAGTTTGCAATTGACCTTTGGGAAAAAAATAAACATAAAAAGTGGTAAGACGAAAAGCACTACTGGCAGCATTGGATTTGATTCAAGGCTGACGTTGGAGCAAGGGCATCTTATCGCTATCAACTTCATCTGGGCGGGATCGAATTTTTGCTTGTTAACTTTTACATTTATATCTTTAATCAGCAGCTGTTACGGGCAATCTGAGCAATGAATGACAGCCCTGCAGCAAGGCTTTCTCGTAAGCGGTAATTTATATGCGACATTTTATTATACTCATAAGTTTCTTTTTTGTTTCTTGTCAAACCAAATCTATTAAATCTGACGGTGTAACTGTAGACAGCGTAAAACAGCCGAATGCGCAAGGCACCCCTGCAACAACGGTAGAACATGACACTTTAAAAAGGTTGGGAATGATACCATATGTTTGGCTTGTAGACTTCGATAAGAAAACAAAGAAAAAGAATTTACAATTTAAACAGTGGTACTTAAATGTTGACACTTTAATTTAAGAATTCAACCAAATACATCCAAACATTGTTCTTTACAAAATAAAAATTAGCGGAGATACATTATTTACAGAAATTAAAGACAGTGAATATCTTGGCGAACGTATCGGCAGTTATGGTGCTTTTGCTTACATCGCTGACGTTGTTATTAACCTGACTTCAGTAAAGAATATAAATTTTATAAAAATTGAATTTGACGATGGAAGTCATATATCACCTGGCACATGGAGCCAAAAAAAATACAAAAGCTTTAAAGAAATTCAGTAAACTAACGTTTACATAGAGCTTGTTAATAGGCTGGCTGACGGAAGAGCAATCAGCTATAAATCAATAAAGGCAATAGCTTCTGCTTGAGGTTCTTTAATTAGCGTTTGTTGTTATCTTCATCTTTAACAAATCGATTGGGCAACAGTTTGAGGATTGACCTTATAAATTTACAGCCCATCCCAAGGCCCTAACGTTTGCCATAGCCTTTCGGGACACCCGCTAATGATTAATTAGCTATAAGCAAGACAACCTTTTTATGACACGACCAACTATTCCAATTCTTGCTTTTTTAGTTTTATTACTGTTGGCAATTCCTTATTCATTTGACGCTACAACTTCTGTTGAGCCAGGATGGCGTACAATAATTTATCCGCTTTATTTTATTTGGTTACTTGCTTTTGCGATTTCCCTTTTGTTTATAATTATTGGGTATTGGTTGTTATCAAAACGTGTTGACAAAATTAATTGTACATTATTCATCTTTCATTTTGTGCTGACAGTTCCGACTTTAAAGTTCATGAAATTTCCTTCAATATTTTTGAATTTTGGGCTACTCAATCAAGAAGACTTGTTTAGCAACATAGCATGTAGAATAGAAATAATTCCTTATGCGGTTAAACTTTTTGTTGTGGGACAATTATTATTTGGAATATATTTTATTCGAGTAATAAATAGTAAGACAAAAAGTACATAAAGGCTATAACCAATAAGTGTATTGATGATGAGCTGTGCATACAAACTTCAGCTAAGTACCACTCATACAAGGACCTCCAATATTTTCAGGAGTAATTGCCAATTTTAAAGTTATATTTTAGTTATTTTCATTGCGTAAATTTAAGAAATGAAAAAATAAATGGCGATTAGGGGCATTCTTTTTTACCGATTTTGGTGCATTGTTATTTGCCGATCACAACCACCGGGCTTTTATATAGAATCTTATACCTTTAACTCTTTATTTAACAGCGGTTGGGGGCAGGCACAGCAATGAATCACCTGCGTATAGCAATACCCAACCGGCTGCGATAATGTGAACAAGCACTCAAATTATACGTATGAAAAAAATATTCTCTTCGGGACAACATTAATGTTTTTAATTGCAAGCACAGAAAATTAATTAGCACAAAATATGGAAAAAATGCAGTGGTTTAATAAACCCCAAAAATGGAGCATAGATAACCAAAAACTAACCATGTTTGTTACCCCACATACTGACTATTGGCGGTTAACACACTATGGTTTTACGGTTGATGATGGTCCATTTTATTATGAAACATTGGGAGGGGAGTTTGAGGTAAAAGTGAAAATTACTGGTGAATACATAACTCGTTTTGACCAAATGGGACTTATGCTGAGAATAGATGAAAAAATTTGGATTAAAACAGGTGTTGAATTTGTCAACGATAAAATTAATGTTAGTGCAGTTGTAACAAATGACAAAAGTGATTGGAGCGTAATTGAATTACAAAATAAACCAGGTTCAATTTGGCTAAAAGCTGTAAGAAAATTAGATGCAGTTGAAATCTTTTATTCTTTTGACGACAAAACTTATACCATGATGCGATTGGCTTATTTTCCTGATAATAAGCCGGTAATGGTGGGAATGGTAGCCGCTTCGCCCGATGGAGAAGGTTTTAGTGCCATTTTTGAACATTTTGAAATTAAGCACCTTCCCGATTCAAAAAGAGTAAAATGGCTTGAAAAAAACAAGTAAAATAAAAATAAGGACATAGAAACTGAAAAACAAAAAATGCTTGCCGGGAAACCTTACAAAGCATTTGGAACAGAACTACTCTCAGAGAGGCAGTTTGCAAAAGAATTAATTTTTGATTTTAATGCTTTGCGTCCGTCCGGGATAGAAAAAAGGAATAACATCATCAGGCAATTATTTAAACAAACCGGAGACACTTTTTTCATTGAACCACCTTTTAGATGCGATTATGGTTATAATATTTCTATTGGCAATAATTTTTATGCAAACTACAATTTGATAATTTTAGATTGTGCAGAAATAACTATTGGCGACAATGTTTTTATAGCCCCGAATGTAAGTTTGTTTACGGCGGGACATCCAATACATTTTGAACCAAGAAACCAGGATTTAGAATATGCAATTCCTATTTCGATTGGCAACAATGTTTGGATTGGTGGAAACGTTGTAATAAACCCAGGTATTACAATCGGCAACAATTCTGTGATAGGTGCAGGTAGCATTGTAACTAAGGACATTCCAAACAACGTAATTGCTGTTGGAAATCCATGTAAAATATTGCGAATAATTACAGACGATGATAAAAATTATTATTTCAAAAAAAGCAGATTTGGATAAAATAAACTAATGCCAATAGAGGTAGTACTGCAAACAAGGCTCGTTGTAATTTTCGGTAGCAGTCTCGCTATTGGGCTTCAGTTATGGCAGCAAGCATCGCTTTGTTAACTTTTATATTTATATCATTTTTTATGCTGCGCCTATTAAGCTGTTTTGGATGTATTGGCGCAATAGATTATTTTAAATGCGGCAATAAAAAAGTTGGCAGAAATGCGACGGCATAGTAATCATTTGACAGAATAAAGTTGAAAAGCTATTTTTGCAATAATGAAATTGCCAAAGTATCAATTAAAATCAGATGAAAAGCTCTCGAGTTATGAATTCATTAGCGAAGGCCCAAAAGGAAAGATTACTAAAAGAATTCAGTTTACACAAATCAATCAGAATGAAATTTATAATCTTGCTTTTGGCGACATCAACCAAGAGTCAGGCGAAATTGATGACTTGGTAGTTAGTAATAATGGCGATAGCGAAAAGGTTTTATCGACGGTTGTAAGTGCTGTTTATGCTTTCTGCGACAAGCATCCTAATGCTTGGATTTTTGCGGCAGGTAGCTCGTCTTCACGAACAAGACTTTACCAAATGGGAATCAGCAAATATTTAGACTATATCAAAGAAGACTTCATTGTTTATGGTATGGGAGAATACGATTGGGAAAAGTTTGAATTAAGGAAAAATTATAGTTCATTCCTTACGAAAAAGAAATAAAAAAACTAATTTTGAAAAATGAAGACAATCACAGAAATAAATAATAAT
>JBBQTZ010000321.1:0-4254 GCA_038234405.1 Chitinophagales bacterium | reverse complement strand
TCAGCAGGATTATAAGGGGCATAAACTTAATTTTCATACCGGCAGTCTTGCAGGTGCAGTTGCCATTCATGCACAAATGCCCGACAGGAAATTCGGCATTTATGTATTTGAAAATTTAGACCATGCCGAGCTAAGACATGCTTTAATGTACAAAGCCATTGACTTGTTTGAGTTAGGTGGCACCACAGATTGGAGCGCCAGTTTTAAAACAATGTACGACAGCCTGAAAATGGCCAACAGCAAAAGGGATTCGGCGAATATTCCTACTCAAATAATTTCTACTGCCCCCCTGTTAAACCTGGAAAAATATACAGGCATATTTGAAGATGAATTGTACGGAAGTATTAAAATAGAGCTGGTAAATAATGCGTTAAAAGCTACCATTAATAATACACTGCATGCAACCTTATCTCACTTTCATTTCAATACTTTTAAAACTGTTTATACAAAAAAACAATACCCTGCAGACTACTATAACTTTCAATTGGATGAACATGCAATTGTTACAGGCATTGCAATTAATGGAATTTTATTTAAGCGAAAAGAAGTTATACAATAGCAACCTTTTTGCCTCCGTGGTGGGTGTGCCCACCAAACACTGCTTGCGTTAGAATACATCCCGAAAATGTATAGTCAACTTGCCACATCAGGTGTTTATGATTGAGCAAGTTCGCTTCATTTTTACTCAGGATATTCTCCACTTTTTTAGTTACAGGCCTTAACATTCGAGCAGACCGGTGGGGACACCGACCTTGGAGACTGGATGTACCTACCACGGTAGCAGAGTTGATAATAATTAATAGACGTGACACGTATGCTATTGCCATCTGCGCCATGTGCAATGTTTTCCCTTTGAGAATTTATGGACGCCTCTATTCTAATCTATATTCAAATAAATAGGAATTCCTATTTGTCACCTGTTCAGTACATCTCACATTGGGTGGGTATCTGTAAATCTTAGTATGTAGAGGGAGATTCTTTATAGCCCATTTTGCAAATCTGTTTGCTACTTTTTTTGAGATACTATTTGGTCTAAAGTATGTAACTTTTGTATAATTAAATTGTTTTATTGCTTGATTTGTTTTTTTATCCATATAATATATTGTCAGTGGGATAATATCCAACATGTTACCTAATGAGTCGAAATAATAGCCTACTTCAAGAGAAGCATAATATCCATTATTTTTTAGCCTAAAGTCTGAAGGGGCTTGAATCACTTTAGAATGGAATGTTTTAAAACACGGAGCATAATAGTTATGATGAAAAGTATCTGAACTGTCTTGTGATAACACAGTTGCTTTCATACATATAGTGAGGAGCATGAAAAAAAATAAGATTTTGTACATTTGTTGATATTTATTATAAAATTCTCTCTGTTTTATTTTAATGGCCATTATTTTATTAACGTGTAAAAAAGGTAACCACCATCTTTCGGATTTAAATTTGTAATTCTTCCATTTTTACTATACTCATTTCCATATTTCGAACCCTCTATAAAGTATTTATACACGTTTTTGTAATCAGAATAAGAATAACCGTTTTTAAAAAAATTCGACCAAGCGTTATAAAAAGAAGCTTGAGATACATTAGGTGAATTAGTAAAAACAATTTCATTATAAAACTTATCACTCATCCCATATTGCCGTTGAATCAAGGAGGTATAAAGATACGCATCAACTTCTTTTGCTGGCGATGAAGTAATTCCGTTAAAGTCTTGATAGGCGTGAAAAAGCTCATGTGCGATAGCGTTGATACCGGTTTCTATCGCAAAGTCAGTATCTGATAAAAGATCACCGGTTTTTAAAATATTTGTTAAGGGGCTATAAGAGGCGGCAGCTTCCGAGTTATTTGGCATTTCATTGCTAACAACAATAGTTTCTCCGCATGTATTAAGATTGTTCAGCAGATTTAATCCTGCTGGCACAGAAATAATATCAAAGATGAAATCATTAAATTTTGCTGCTTCTTTTTGACTTAGGCTACCAAGGTCAAATACATTCAGCGCATTTAGCAACCCACTAAAAATTGCCAAGGCCTTGCCGTTATCAAAAGAGTATCCCCCTCCGCCTCCTGAATCTCCAAATCCTCCAAAACCATTACCTATTCCTGGATTTGTTCCGTAACTCCAGTTGGCATCAATTGGGTGCTCCTCAAGCTGATTTCCTCTTGCAAATTTATCCCCCTTTGGATCATTAAACATTACCGGGTTGTTGGCGCCAAAATTATATACACTCATTCCGGCACTTTCTTCGCTGCGGATATCTACCCCCGTAAACCTTCCAATCTGTGCATCGTACTTTCTGTAAAAAGTATTGTAATAATTTAGTTCTTCTTCCAGCTCACTGCCTGCATTGTATTTGTAGGGGTCGGTGGTTTTTAATATTGCTTTGCTGCTTATGGCTGCCATTTGCAGGCCAAAAGGGTAAAATGCCTGTTCCTGTACCAACGCTCCTGTGTAATGCTTTATGGTAAGATCATTAAAATAAACATCCTGTGCACTTTCGTTGCTTACATAAACGTAAAGATAGCCGTTTCTGGCTATTTTTTGAGGTGGCGCTATTAACGGCATTTTACTGCTGCCTGCCGGCACCTGCACCACACCACTATTGGCTTTTACCTAATTAAACTGTTCATCTAAAAATATCCGTTTAGGTATGCCTTGGGCTGTGTGTTTATGTAGCTGCGGTTACTGTCTAAAAACTTTGTTACGTTGGGGCTTAAAAATTAATAACTTCTAAATTATAAAAGCAAGCTCTATTTTTATTGAACTTTAAGGATAGCAGATTTTTTTGCTTTACTCTTCTTTTAATTGTAAATTTTTATTCAATCCTAAGAAGTCACGCTTCTTTAAATATTCTTTCTTTTTAAGAGGGCCGTAAACATTGGAATAAACTGCAATATTTAATAAAGTATCCAATTTATATTCTCTTTTTGCTTTTTTATTGATTATCCAATATTGTCTAAAAGTACTTTTATCAAAAGCTTCATCACATTTATTTTTTGTCATATTAGGAATTGTGCCTGTACATTCTTTTACGCTATCTCTTGGACGTTGACATACAACAATAAAAGTTGAATCAAAAGTGTAATTTAAAATATGGCCTTTTACAATCACAATATTTTGATTTGTAACAATTGTCAAATCATTAAAACTTGCCGAATTAATTAATTTGTATTCTCCACCTAAATCAACGTCAATATCGTTTTTGCAGCTTGTGAATATTAACAAAAACATAAGTTTTAGTAATAATATTTTTTTATTTTCCATAACATCATTATTTAGGGATTGAAACAGTGCCGTTAAAAATAACATTGTACGGCCCGCCAAATATTAACGGAACCAATGGTAAAGCCGAAGAGCTTGCAAATAAATTATAATTTATTATACCTGCTAAAATAGTTCCGGCATTCCTTTGCCATGAAGCGTTAGATTGATAATCAAAATCGAACATATTAGGGGCAATAGAAAACTGAGTTTCTGAAACCTTTGTCATTGACAACCTTCCAAACGCCAGAGAATTTGAATTAATTCCGGATTTAAATAAATTAACAGGATCTAAAGTCTGGCCTACGTTAATTTTTTCTAAACCTAATTGCCTTTGATTAGTTCCGCTAAAGTCTATAGTAGATGCATTAATATAGTAGTCTGCACCACCTCCAATTTGGAAATGTGTATACATGCCTGCCAATGAAAAGTTATGCCCATCCGAAAAATAAGCTTGATTGATACTCTCTAATGAAATCCATTTCCTTGCACCTCCAATAGAAACCTCTGGCAAACTTTCTTTTGTTGCCCCTGCATTTGCATACCCTTGATCATTTGTGCTAAAACTAAAGCAGCTCCAAAAACCAATATTCCCATTCATGTTTTGCCCTACAGAAAAAGACCATTCTCCATTTTCATCTGGATTATTGTATTCATTTAAAATAGCACCAAACACAGTAATTGCAGTACTCCCGCTAAAAGAATATCCACTACTCGTTTGTGTACTACTACCCCCTCCGCCTCCTGAATCTCCAAATCCTCCAAAACCATTACCTATTCCTGGATTTGTTCCGTAACTCCAATTAGCATCAATAGGGTGCTCCTCCATTTGATTACCTCTGCCAAACTTATCCCCCAATGGATCATTAAACATTACCGGGTTGTTAGCGCCAAAATTATACACACTCATTGCGGCACTTTCTTCGCTGCGGATATCTACCCCCGTAAACCTCCCAATTTGTGCATCGTACTTTCTATAAAAAGTATTG
>JBBQTZ010000320.1:0-4293 GCA_038234405.1 Chitinophagales bacterium | reverse complement strand
TTTGTGGAATATATTTTTGGGTGGAAAGGGATTGGCAAAATAACGGTAGATGCGTTGGGCAAATTAGATTATCCCGTTGTGATGGGGGCGGTTTTGGTAAGCGCCTGTTTTTTTATTGTTATCAATTTGCTGGCAGATTATATTTATGGCCTAATAGACCCAAGAGTAAAAATGTAGCCTTCACTTTATTACCACATCTTTAATAGCAGCTTCGCCAAGTTCTTCGTTTACCCTTTCAATAATCTTTGCTTTTTGGTACATCAACTCATTTTTAAGCGGTGCCACTTGCGATTGTATATATAAAACCTGGTTGATAATGGTGATTTTATCTGTGTATTTAGCTATAGTTTTTCCCATTATTTTCTCCCAAACATCTTCTATTTGTAATGCTTGTATGCCACTTTTAAGGCGACTGTTTTTTAAAAATTGCTGCAAGGCATCTTGCATAGAAAGTTCTGCCATGCTGTAAAAGTAATTTTTTTAAGTAAGAAAATAGGGGTGTAATTCAAATTGAGGCAGCACCTAATGGTACGGTAAACACCAAACGTTATTTAAACTCGTATAGTATCCCCCACCGTTCGAAATTGGGAGCGACAATTGAAATGAACCTGATACTATGGGTTTAAAGAATTGATGCAGTAACAAACGGCTTAATTATTGTACCAACATACAACTTACAAAAGCATTCTGAATCTATCTCTTTTGTGATAAAATAACAAGGGTTTAAAGAAACAATATAGCTTCTTTAAACCCTCATTTTATAATAGTAATTACTGTTCATTTACTATTTTTAAATAAGCTTTACATCAACATAAAACTCACGTTGTTATCGCCCCAAAGTAAATGTACTGCACCATCTGTGCCAATAGTAAAAGTCAACTTTTCCGTATTAGCAGGTGTTTTTTCTGCTTTGGCTTTTATTCTTACTGCATCATCAGCCATTTTATAATCGTAAGCACCCCATTGCTTCCAGTTTTTATTCAAAATAACAGTCCAAACCCCATCATTTACCAAGGTAAAAAGGGCATATTTTCCGGCAGGTAAATTTTGGCCATTTATTTTAATGGCTTTGTCTGTTTCAAATACGCTTGCTTCGTTGGCGCCGGTTCTCCAAACTTCTCCATCTTTTGGCTCAATTGTTTTTCCTATTACCCTGCCTTTTATAGAAGGTTGACTGTAGTTGATGCTTACACTGGCACCAGAACTTATTGTTGCTTTTACCGTAGCCGGCGGACTCGGTCTTTTACTTTTATCATCCTGTGCAGTAACCTGAAGGGAACCAAATAACATAGATGCCAAAACGGCGAATGAGAATAACTGTTTCATAAATAATTTTTTTAAATTTTTGTTTGATGGAAAAATAGAATTTTATAATCTATAAACTTACAATTTTTGCTCATTTATGTTGTATGGTATGTTAATTATTATTTTACAATTAGCTTATGCAGCATTTATTAGGTGGTAATATTTTTTTTTTACTTTATTCGTCTTACTGTAAAGTGAGTTATACAAATTTCATTACTAAAATGCTTCAAAGCTATTCAATCAATTTTCAATGGGTTAAACTTGCTTACCATCAATTTATTTTCTTTACCCTCCTGTTTTATCTGGTATTTTTTACTTATTTGATTGATTAAATGGTAAATAAGTGTATAATGCGCATTAATTGATTAACAAATGGACAGTTTTTAATAATTAAATTTTAATATAAATTAATTAAAATTAACGATAGTTATATATAGTCACATTCTGCTTTATTATTTTAATTTTTTTAAACGTGTTCTATATCAAATTGATTTTTAGAGTGTTTCAAAGCATACCTTTTAATCAACAGAATTGCCAAAATTCAAAAACTAGCTTAAATTTGCGGTATTATATTTGAAATTGTAAAAATGATGAACAAACGCCTCTATATTCCGGTGATTATAGCCAATCTTTTTTTAATGGTATTACTTTCACTCCCATTAACTGGCCATGCACAGTTGGGTGACGATTTTGTAGATCCGGATGCACCTATACCTATTGATGGAGGAATAAGTATTCTGCTTGCCGCTGGCATAGGTTATGGAATTAAAAAAGCAAATGAGCACAGAAAGAAAAATAAATCTGTACCATTTATCTAAATAATAATCTTAACTGCAAGAGAGATATTTTTTTCTTTATTACTTTTTTGTGGTTACAAAAAGTACTAAATACTATTATCGTTTTTAGTTGCTGCATTTAAAGTTACATTACAATAAATTTTTTGATAGTGTTTTAAGTTGGTTGATGCCGCTCAAAATATATATTGGGGGAAGGTAAATACAAAGTCAGCATTAAATTATATCCATTACATAAAGCAAGGTTTTTGTAAATTTATTAATGCAGTAAAAAAATATTTCACTTTATTTTAATTATCAATTACTTACGAGACTATTTTTACTTCAAATGGCAATATTTTTGCAAAAAATACAAATGGATAATATTCCACCTAAAAATATCCGGCTTCTACCCCTGGCAGACACTAATTTGCCTAGTGTAACGGAGGCAGCACCAGTAATTTGTATTAGGTTATGTAAAAATTTTGATATCGCTTTTTTTAATGAGGGTTTTGGCAAGTTATTAAGCCGTTCAATAAACAGCGTACTGCTGTTTGTAGTGGCGGCATGCTTATTGTCATCCTGTATCATTTCCAAACCTGGCAGCTATTTTAAAAATATTACAAGAGATACTACCATTTCTAACACAAGTAATATTCCTGCCGAGCTGCAAATCAAAAAAAATGATATATTATCGATCTCCATCTCCAGTATTAATAAGCTGGAAGATGACTATTATAATTCAGCCTCTGCATCTGCAAAGGGTTCGGCACCAGGCTTTCAGGTATCGGCAGAAGGAGAAATTCACATTCATAAATTGGGTAAGGTAAAAGTGGCAGGGCTTACCCGAAAGCAATTAAAAGCTATATTGGAAAAAAATTTAGAGCCTTACCTAAAAGATCCAATAGTAGAAATAGCGTTTAATAATCATTTTGTAACCGTATTGGGTGAAATTGGAAAACAGCAGGTATTGCCTTTACCGGAAGAACATATTTCAATTATAGACGTATTGGCACAAAGCGGTAATGTTACGCTCGTAACAAAACTATCACGTGTTATGGTAATTCGTGAAAAGGACAATACAAAACAATTTAGGCACGTAAATCTCGAAGATCATTCCATATTCACTTCTCCCTATTACTACCTGCAGCCCAACGATGTATTGGTGCTTAATCAGGATGAAAAGATTGTAAAAGAGCAATTGAGAAGAGATAGGTATCAGCAATTTTCTACCGTAATTTTTCAAACCTTATCTATAGCTATTATTATTTATCAGGTATTTTTTAGAAGATAGTTTACTACAATTATGAATGAGCAGGAATTTTTTAAAGAAAAACAGGAAACCAATGTGTTTGTGCAGTTGTTGCAGAAATATCTTCCCTTTTGGCCCCTGTTTGCGCTTACAATTCCCATTGCTTTAAGTGTAGCATACGTTTATTTAAAATCGCAGATTCCTATTTACGTAGCCACAGCAAAAGTTTTACTCAAAGATCCTAATAAGGGTGGGGGAGACTCTAAAGTATTAGATGCCCTAAATATTTTTAGCGAAAAAAAGATTGTAGAAAATGAAATATTGGTTTTAAGATCGAGTGGATTAATGATGCAGGTTGTTGACTCTTTGGACCTGTATGCAACAGTTTACAACGAAGGTAAAGTAAAGATGGAAGAGTTGTATGGCGCAAACAGTCCCTTAAAGTTTATAGCAATTGAAAAGGATAGCATTTACAGTTATGCCACCTTTTATTTTACGATAGATTGGCAAAAAAAGTTGGTAAATATTAATAACCAATACATTTCTTTTGGCAGTACTGTTTTGTTAGGTAATGTACATTACCAGCTTTTAATAAATGAACGATATACCAAAAATTTAACAGGCAAAAATTATTTTGTAAAGTTGCGTCCCATGGAAGCTGTTGCCGGTGAAATTATCGGTTCATTGAGGGCTTCTCCTTTATCCAATGTATCAACCGTATTAGATGTAAAGATTGAAAGCCCGGAGCCGTATAAAGCAAGGGATATTCTTACAAAACTTTTTCAGATATACAATATAGAGGGTATTGATGATAAAAACCAAATAGCAAGGCGCACGCTTAATTTTATTGACGACAGGTTACGGCTTGTATTTAACCAACTCGATAGTGTTGAGCGAAACATTGAATTTTATAAAAAACAGCAATCATTGTATGGCCTTGATACACAAGGCGATATTTATTTT
>JBBQTZ010000319.1:0-4297 GCA_038234405.1 Chitinophagales bacterium | reverse complement strand
TATAACTCTATTGTAGTTGCCAAAGCCGGTTGTCCGCTTCGCTGAATTTTAAACATACCATTACCCGGATTAGGGAAAATAGCTACCTGTAAAGAGGTTACAGGTAAAGCGCTTCCTGTTGCACAGGCTGTTTTACTGCTTATATAGGCAGCATCTTCTCCTAAATTTTTGGTAGTGCTACAGCCAGGGCCTGCAATTAATGTTACAATGGCATTGGGTGAAATTGAATTGGGTAAATTAACAACAGATTGATTACTGTACTCAAATACATTGCCACCATCATACACTTTCCAGTTTACTATATTATTGCTGGTTTTGGTTGTTAACTGTGTAATGCACTCTCCAGCAATTTTGGTTACTGCTATAGAAAAATTAGCTGTATTACAATTTTTTTTGCTGGCATACCATTGTACATTACTAATGTTGGCAAAGCACAACCGATATTGTTCCATCTTAAAGGATTGCCAAAACTTACCGGCTGTGCCAGTTGGAATATCAAGATAAAACAAGGCAGAATCTGATCCTTCGGCAAGTTTTGCTTCTACCGGATTGTTGTTGTTATCTTTAAAAAGAAATGCTTTATTTACCATGCTGGCTGTAGCAAAACCTGCGCCGCCCGGGTTGGAGTTGTTTAAACTAAAATATACTTTTTGTATGCCGGCAGGCACATAAAAGTAACCGGGCAAGCTTAAAAGATTGTTTCTATAGTTTTCTATTGTATTACCAAGATAAGGGCCATTTTTATAAAAAGCATTACCATTTGTTACAATTTGAAGCTTTACTGCGGCTTTATACAGGGTAGATACTGTTAATTTATACGTGCCAGCAGCAGGTAAAGCAATAAATAATATACCATTACTGCTGGTTTGGTTGATGGAGAAATCTTTTACTACACCAAAAGTTTTATCTTCTGCTTCTACTGTAAAATTGATGTATCCTTTACCTGGCATGCCAAATGAAGGGTTGTACTTTATTTGAAAACTACCTGCCTTATCAGCAGTAATAAAAAACTCACTGCGACTTGGGTAATTTTTGCCATAAGTATAATTTATGCTAACCTGTATATTTTCTAACGGTATAAGATTGCTGTTTTGAAAAGCTGATCTCATGGTAGCTGTTTCTACCAGATTGTATTGGCTTATTAGCGCTTGCTGTGCAGCGTTATCAGCAGTAAAATACTGATTTATTTGTTGTGCAGTTATTAATGGTAATGCTCCATTTAAATAGGCTGTACCATTGGTAGTATTATATTGCAGGTAAATTTTATCAGTAATAGGGTATTTATTTACAATATCGTTGATTAAAAAATAGCTATTTACAATTTGTAACTTGTTTATTTTGGCAAGATAAAGGCAAAAATTTGCCGCCTTTTCTACCTTTGCACTGTAGGCACGTTGGTCAAATGCCCAATCATAGTACAAAACCATGTAATGCAGGTATGCTTTTAATTCATTTAAGCGCTGCTGTACAATTGGTGCATCTTGCTTTGATTGGCCAAGTGCATCATTTACCATTTTAAAATAAAGTGGCAATTTGTACTTATTATCTTGTATGCCATTTGTAACAGTTACTGTTTTTTCGTTGCTCCACATTTGCAACAATTTGTAAATAGTTGCGGCAGCACTGCCAAAAAGATTGTTACAAAACTCTTGTAAGGTTGCATCTATGGCCACATCATCTTTAAGTTGCTGATTAGCTGCCAATAAAAAGGGCAAGCTGGCAAATTTAGATGGCGCCGCTTCCCAAACTATACCCTGGCTATTGTTTTCTTTTAACCTTGTAAGGGTAGTTTTTAATTCTGTTAATGAAATAGAAGGTGTTTCGCCACTCCATTGTGCAATATTGAAGTAATGATATTCAGAAATATTGCTGGTTTTTGCATACCATCTATTTAGCAACCCCTTAGCACTTGTTTCATTTTGAAAAGCGGTAGGTACTACCTGTACATCAATATTTTTGTTGATAGCGATGTTTGCAGAGGGCACGTCTGCATGCGAATCATAGGCATATACCTGAAACTTTTTTGCGGGATAAACTGCATTGATAGCAGTAGCAGTATTGTTAGCCAACATAAATTGCTGATCGCTCGCCTTTAATAAAGTATTTGTTCCGCAGCCTGCATCGCTGGTAGTATTGGCCCAATGTGCTCCATCTGGCACTTCGAGCCCAATGTATTGATTGCTATAATCGTAATTGCGGTAAAGGTTGGCATAAATTTCTTTATTGCCATAAATGGTACTTTTATATTGTGCATATTTTTTGGCTATGCTGTTGCTCCACAGTTGCATGGCGGCTGCTGACTGTACATCTGGTACAGATTGGCCTGTGGCCGATCTTGAACCATTAAAAGGCGCAACATAGCAAGGGTTGGCTTGCAAGGTATTGAGGTATTCAGTTGTCATAATATCATCCCGGTGGCCGGTAAAACGGTAACCACCGGTCATGTTGTTTCTTCTTTGGTACAACGACCACTCATGGCCATTATCACCATAATATGTTTCCCAATAATAGCTGCCGTTACTATCCATTGCCCAGGTATTGTGCCCACCGCTAATAAACCAATTTTTATATTTGTATTGGCATGTGTAAAGGGTGTCTATCTTGCTAAAAGATGAATGTACTGCTGGTATTATTTCCCAAATGGTACCTGGCTGGTAAAACCTGAAGCCTATTTGATGTAAATATTGGTAAATGCCAAAGCAGAGACCATTATCCTGCGAAGCAGCAAAAGATAAATAACTGCTGCCATTACCAACTACTTTGCAGGTTTGATTAGTAAGATTGTAAGCAGAATCGTACATAAAAACAATACCACTAGTGGGCTTATTAGTGTAAGATTGTGTAGTAAAGTTGCCGCCAGTTACTGCTTTTTGCAACAGGGCCGCTAAATCTTTAGCGGTAGATTGTAACAATTGAGAAGCTGCGGCAGGGTAATAAACAGTTTGGGTTAAACCGTTAATGGTACACAACAGCAATGCCGTTATAATAAAGTATTTTCTTATTGCCATAGTTTAAGTTTGAGCTTAAAAACCTATGGTCTTACATAGCGAAATGGGGGATTAGTACGGCTTTATTGTAGGTAGTGGGGTAGGATTGTATTAAAATGAAGGACAAACATAAATTTAAATTTCTTAAACGCAAAATTTTATTTATTACCCGTCGCTCAGGGATACTGGTAAATAACACTCATTATTATTACAATCATTATACAATTAAGCAATTAAAATAAGCTAAAAATTAGATGGACATTTATAAGCGTTGATATTAAAAGAAAAGCTTATTTCTGCAATAATGTATTGATCTTTTTGCTTGCTCCATCCACGTTGGCGGCCTTCAACACCAATAATAGTACCTTTTTCAAAGCTTCTATCCTGCAATATGCCGGCATTGGTTAATTGTCCGTTAGGGAGCCGGTCAAATTTATCTACCCCAATAAAGGTTTTACTAATGTCATCAATATAATCGGTGGTGGTAAGGCGCTGTGCCACCTGAAAAGTAAGGTTTAACCGATCGTTTACATTGTATTTAATACCCAAACCAATGGGAATACAAACTGCCATGCTGCCATAAGGTTTACGGGTAGCTCCATCTGCACCAACATAATTAATATTTTGGCCTTCGGTACCTAATGGGCGTAAATAAACTTTTTGATTGGCTAAATAGGCGTAAGGATTATAGCTAAAAACACCCAACCCTAGCGAAACAAAGGGGGTAAAAGAGTAATTTGGATCACCGGGCATAAACTTAAAAAAATTAAAATCTGCATGCACGGCAAGCTCCCAAATATCTGAATTAAAACTTAGGTTACGGGCTTTTTGAAAATCGTTTTTGCTGTATGTATCACTAAAACCAAGCTGTGCATAATGGGAGCTGATGCGCATTGCCAAATAATTATTAAACTGCTTTGTAAAAAATATACCTATAGCAGGCTTCGGCCTGTTAAGAGAAGCCCTTGTATTTAAATCGCCAAAATAATGTGCTGCACCCACGCTAACGCCAAATTCTCCCTGTAACTCGTACCCGTTAGAACCACGCTGTGCCCTTGCACCAAACATTGCTACAACAGTAAAAACCAAATAAAGGGCAATTTTTTTCATACGTGCAAAGTAAGGGATTGTTTTTAATAAAGAAGCAAGGGCGATTGTTAAAAAAAGAAAGTAAACAATCAATTATATAGGGCGTTACCCCGGCAAAATACAGGCCGGGGTCGGGCTTTTTCGCTACAATCTTTTTTTGCCAAAATACAGGGCAAAAAAAGGATTTTCGCTTCAATCCCTAACGCAGATGCAAGGCGCCC
>JBBQTZ010000318.1:0-4344 GCA_038234405.1 Chitinophagales bacterium | reverse complement strand
GTAAGTATTTCGTAAGCACTTTCACTATCGGTTACCTTGTTGTATTTGGCTACTAGTTTAGATTTGCCAACTATAGTTTCTATTTCAGCCGCTGTAAGTACATCCATCCGGCTGCGGGGTGCACATAGCATGCATTGTACCAAAGGTGTTGGTATGCCCTTTTCATTTAGCATAGTTATTAATGCTTCACCTATACCCAATTGTGTTATCAAGTCTTCTGTTTTATAAAAAGTAGTTTCCGGATAATTTTCTGCTGTTTGTTTTATAACTTTTCTATCGGCTGCTGTAAAGGCCCGTAGTGCATGTTGTACTTTAAGCCCAAGTTGTGCCAATACACTTGGCGGTACATCCATTGGGTTTTGTGTGCAAAAGAAAATACCTATGCCTTTAGAGCGAATAAGCTTAATAATAGTTTCTATCTGCTGTAACAAAGAGCTACTGGCTTCCTGAAAAATAAGATGAGCCTCATCTATAAATAAAATAAGTTTTGGTTTATCAAGGTCACCTTCCTCAGGACAACTGGCATACAATTCTGCCAATAATTGCAGCATAAAGGTGGAAAATAGTTTAGGTCTATCCTGCAAATCGGTAACCCTTAAAATATTAATCATACCATTGCCTTTGTCATCTATCCGCATCAGGTCATCTACTTCAAAGCTTTTTTCACCAAAAAAAGTATCGGCACCCTGTTGCTGCAGCTCAATTACTTTTCTTAAAATAGTTCCGGTGCTGGTAGTAGATATCTTACCATAAGTTTTTTCAATTTCCTCCTTGCCTTCATCGCCAATAAACTGCAGTACTTTAATAAAATCTTTTAAATCCAGCAGGGGTAATTTAGTATCGTCGCAGTACTTAAATATCATAGATACTACGCCGCCCTGTGTATCGTTAAGCGTTAAAATTTTGCTGAGCAATACAGGGCCAAACTCACTTACGGTGGCTCTTAATTTTATGCCCTCACCGCCACTAATGGTAAGCAATTCTGCCGGAAATAGCGCAGGAGTATATGGCATTTGCAACACTTGATACCGGTTGTTTATTTTATCATTAGCTGCTCCTATGGCGGCTATACCACTCAAATCTCCCTTAATATCCATCAATAATACCGGTACACTTGCATCACTCAAAAATTCACTAATCATTTGCAGGGTTTTGGTTTTGCCGGTACCGGTAGCCCCTGCAATTAGCCCGTGCCGGTTAAGCGTTTTTAATGGAAGGTAAATACCTGCATCTGCTATTACTTCTCCGTTTAAAATACCTGCCCCAATTTTTACAGATTCGCCTTTAAAAGTATAACCTGATTTTACGGCTTGTAAAAATGCTTCGTTGTTTTTCATATTTTATTTGTTTAAAGGAAAGATACTACTGCTTTTGAAATTTGAATTAAATTTTTTAAAGCGTTATTTTTTTATGCATACATCTATACCTATCAGCGACGTGGCATACAATTTTTTAAAATTACCTACAGTAAAACAGTCCATGTTTAGCCCAACATGTACCATTCAGATTAATCAGTAAATGGAACAAAAAACACAATAATTAAATGAGAAATATTAAATAGTAAATTATCAATTACAACTGCAATACCTTTAGCATAGATTTTGCAGCGCAAATCGCAATGATTTTTGCAACTGCAAAAGTTGGGTTTAACAAAATATTAGTTGCTATAATAGCTATATCAACCGTATATTAATTTTATTTGCTAATAAACTTAAAAATTATGGAATCAACACAACCTTCAATCCTTTTATGCGAAGATGATACTAACCTCGGGATGGTTTTAAAAAACTACCTGGAGCTAAACGATTATGAAGTAACCCTCGAAAGAGATGGTAAGCTTGGTTTAGCGGCTTTTCAGCGAGAGAAATTTGATATTTGCTTGCTTGATGTAATGATGCCCAATATGGATGGCTTTACTTTGGCAGAAGAAATCAGGGATATAAACCCGGATGTGCCATTGTTTTTCTTATCTGCAAAAACTATGAAAGAAGATATTATCCAGGGGTACAAACTTGGGGCAGATGACTATATTACAAAACCTTTTGATAGTGAAGTGCTTTTAATGAAGATAAAAGCCATATTAAAACGCAATGAAGAAATGCACAGAGAGGAGGTAAATGCAGAATTTGATATGGGCAAATACCATTTTAACCCAAGGTTAAGAGAGTTGACGATTGACGGTAAAATACAAGTACTTTCTCCAAAAGAAAATGAATTGCTTAAAATGATGTGTGAATATAAAAATGATTTATTGCCACGGGAAATAGCCTTGAAAAAAATATGGGGCAGCGATACTTATTTTAATGGCCGCAGTATGGATGTTTATATTGCCAAATTACGTAAGTATTTAAAGGAAGATAGTAGCATAGAAATTGTAAATATCCACGGTAACGGCTTTAGGTTGGTAGCTGAATAAGTAAAAAAACGCAACAAATATTTAAAATGAAATAAGGCAGACTATTTTTGAAAGTCTGCCTTATTATACTTTAAATATCCCTTGAACAAAGCTCGTAGCTCATAACCTAAACCTCATAACTCAAACCTCGCAGCTCAAACCTCAAAGCTCACAGCTCGTAGCTCGTAGCTCAAACCTCAAAGCTCACAGCTCGTAGCTCGTAGCTCAAAGCTCACAGCTCAAACCTCGCAGCTCAAAGCTCATAGCTCGCAGCTCAAACCTCGCAGCTTTCCCTAACTAAACAAAGTTCCCTCACCTCCAATAGTTTTTATTCTTCCTAAATGAGTATAAGCCTTAGCAGTAGCCTCTCTACCCCTTGCAGTACGTTGTAAAAAACCTTCCTGTATTAAAAACGGTTCATATACTTCTTCTAAAGTGCCTGGCTCTTCTCCTACTGCCGTAGCAATAGTAGTAATGCCAACAGGACCACCTTTAAATTTATCAATAATGGCACTTAATATCCTATTGTCCATGTCATCTAATCCATGTTCATCTACATTAAGTGCTTTAAGTGAGTGTTGCGTAATGCCGATATCTATACTACCATCATTAAGTACCTGGGCAAAATCTCTAACCCTGCGCAATAAGCCATTGGCAATACGTGGTGTACCTCTGCTGCGCCTTGAAATTTCGCCAGCCGCTTCGTCGCTTATTGGTGTGCCAAAAATACCGGCACTACGTAAAATAATTTTTTGTAAGGTGGCCGCATTATAATATTCTAATCTTGATTTTATACCAAAGCGGGAAAGTAGTGGTGCCGTTAACAAGCCACTTCTTGTGGTAGCACCAATTAGTGTAAAAGGGTTCAGGTTTATTTGCACACTTCTTGCATTGGGTCCACTATCTATCATAATATCTATACGATAATCTTCCATGGCAGCATACAAATACTCTTCCACCACATTACTTAGGCGGTGTATTTCATCAATAAATAAAACATCGTTGGTTTCAAGATTGGTAAGCAGGCCTGCAAGGTCGCCTGGCTTTTCTATTACCGGGCCACTTGTTTCTTTAATGGTTACGCCTAGTTCGTTGGCTACAATGCGGCTTAAGGTGGTTTTGCCCAAGCCCGGTGGGCCATGAAATAAAATATGATCTAATGCCTCACCTCTAATTTTTGCTGCTTTTATAAAAATGCGCAGGTTTTCAATAGTTTGCGGCTGCCCTGTAAAATCAGCCATTTCGCTTGGCCGTATGTTGTTCTCAAATTCCTGGTCAGCTTTGCTCAAAGAGTCACCTTCTTTATTAAGATTGGGGTTTGCCATACTGTAAAAGTAAAAAAATAAACTGATGCGCTAATTGCTAATTGATTTTACAAACCACCTGCCAGTAAAAAAAATCAATTACAATAATCTATTGTTCTTAAACTTTCTTTTTGCTGCTCAATTTCTCGTACAGCACAATTATCATCAGTACCAGCAGCATACCATAAAATGTATCTTCAAAAGGAATAGTGTAAATGCGTATGCCGAGGTTTTCAGCATCATTGTACAGTACTACTGGTATGGCAGTTAAAAAACCATTTACAAGTAAAAAAGGCAGCAATATTACAGCATAAGAAATTAAAAATAAAGTAGCATCAAAGGAAGCAAAAAACTTTCTGCACGCATATAGAAGTAAAATAAAAACGCCGTTAAAAATAAACGTCCAGCTAGTATAAAAGAGATCGTAGAAAATAACACCTGTAATAAAAAGTATGCCGGCCAATGATTGTAGCACAGTATCGGCATATTTTCTATTGCGCAGGGTTGGAAAATAGCACTTTATACACTCATAAATAAAAAGGCAGCAATAAGGAACTATTACAAAAAAAAGAACTTCTTCTACCGGCAGGTTATTAATTTTAACGCCGGTAATAAAATTGGCATTAAAACTCCACACACCCAGGT
>JBBQTZ010000317.1:0-4380 GCA_038234405.1 Chitinophagales bacterium | reverse complement strand
AGAAAAGGAAGTGTTAGACTGGATGGTGAAAGGCTATAGCTATAAAATGATTGCAGCAGAATTGAATAAAAGTGTAGAAACAATCCGTACACAGGTAAAACACATTTATAAGAAACTGAATGTACAATCAAACGCTGAAGCTATTCTAAAAGCTTTGAATAAAAATTAGTGGTATAATTTTAATACGCATACTCTTGTATAGCTTTATGCTAAATTTCAATTTCCAATTGCTGGGTTATACCCAGATTATACAGTTGGTAGTATATTACTGCTCCAACTATTACACAACCATGTATTTAAAGTTATTTACCTGAAAATACTTCACTATTATTTCGATCAAAATAACTTGCAACACGTACTTATTTTGCACTTGACAACACTACATTTTAAACTATAAAAACCAGGGTTGAAAAACTGAAATTTTAAATCATAAAAAATGCTGATCCAAGGTTGAATCAGCATTTGTATTTTAAAATCTATTACTATTTTTAAGAAGTTTTAAACAGTTTAGCTGCTACTTTATTGGTAGCATGGCTAAATTCTGGCAGCATTTTGCTTATTAATACCGGAATATCTTCAATATTGTGAGATTGTGCTACTTCCTGTAGTTTATTAAGCATAATATAAAAATCAGTGTTACTTTCAGTTGCCCTTGTTGCCCTTAGTATTTTAGGATGGTCTGTAGCAGCAAACTCTTCAGAATCTTTAAAAAGTTCTTCATACATTTTTTCGCCTGGCCTTAGCTGCGTGAACTTAATCTCAATATCCTGGTAAGGAATAAAACCGGCCAACTGTATCATACGGGTGGCAAGGTCTAGCACTTTTACAGCCTTACCCATATCAAACAATAAAATATCACCAGATTTGCCAATTTTACCTGCTTCTAACACTAGTTTAGCAGCTTCGGGTATTGTCATAAAATAGCGGGTAATATCCGGATGGGTGATTGTAACCGGCCCACCTTCTGCAATTTGTTTTTTAAAGGTAGCCACCACAGAACCTGCAGAACCTAACACATTACCAAAACGTGTAGTTATAAAACTTGTGTTAGACTCAAAACGATCATTAAGCGACTGTATGTATATTTCTGAAATACGCTTGGTAGCACCCATTATATTGGTTGGGTTTACTGCCTTATCGGTAGATACCAGTACAAACTTTTTAACACTATATAAAAGAGATAGGTCTGCAATTACTTTAGTACCAAAAATATTGGTGAGTACAGCTTCGCTCGAAAAACATTCCATCAACGGCACGTGCTTATACGCTGCCACATGAAAAACAATATCGGGCTTGTTGGAATTGTACAATTTTTTTATTCTTGCATAATCTCTAACATTAGCCACTTCTACCTGTAATAATTTAGCCGGTGCTCCCTTTTGCCTTAGTTCATATTCCAAATCAAATAAACCGGACTCTGCCTGGTCTAATAAAATTAATTTTTTTACATTATACCTTATTATCTGGCGGCATATTTCACTACCAATACTGCCGGCAGCACCTGTAACTAATACAACTGCATCCTGGTATGTAGCAGCAGATAAATCTTTTGGCAGCACTATTACATCCCTTTGTAACAACTCCTCTATATTCATCTCCTTTACCTGTCCCTTTTTAAAAGATCCGCCAGCCCATTGATTAGCATGTGGAACGAGGTTAATTTTTACCTTAAAAATTGCACATACATCAGTAATAGCGATTTTTCGATCTACTGTTAAATGGTCAATTGCAATAAAAATTTGGGTGATTCCTTTTTCACGAATAACTTTTTTTAAATCTTCATCAGCAGCATTATAAATGGGTAGTCCCTCTATTTTTTTTCCTATTTTATTGGGGCTGTCATCTAAAAATCCAACCAACGTAGTGTTAATTTTTGCATCCTGTTCCAACACTTTTTTGGTAATTTGCCCCATCATACCTGCACCAAAAATTAATGTACGGCAACTTGAATTTGGTTTGGATTGTGCCCTAAAATATACTTCCTTTACCAGTAACCTAAATACAACCAATAAAAAAATAACCGCAAAAAAATTAATTAACAACAAAGGCATCGTTAATTGAGATAAGCCGCCAATAAAAAATACAACCATCCAAATGGCAAATTGCAAGGAGGCAAACTTAATAATACGTACAATATCTTTTGTTTCGGAATACCTTATAATACCTTTAAAAATCCCAAGCATGCCAATACAAACAGCCCCAATAAAAAGGTTAAAAAAAACAATAGGGATAAACCCGATTATTTCAGACTGATTTATAATTAGATGTTGAGTTAGAAAAAAGGATAGTGTTAAGGAGCTAGTAATTAAAAATAAATCACAGCAAAAAATAATCCAGCGTGGAGCAAAATTCTCCAGGTATCTCTTTGTCATTGTTATTTGGATTTAACTCTTTGATTAATTGGCAAATATACTCATTTATTTCAACCTCGTTTGTAGTTAACAAACTACAAACAACTTTTAAGAATTGCCTGCTATACTAGCTTTTAAAGGGAAATGAATTATGGCTAAAATACTAGTATCCGAGGTTGTGGTGTTTTAAATTATACCATCGTTTATACCTCACATCAAAGATTTTTTCCTTTTGTTGATTGGCTTGGTAAATAATCATCCAACCTTACTGTAAAGTACCCAAACGTTATATTAATTTAAATATTGCAAATTAAAGAAAATAAATATTTCTCTTAAATAAAAAGGGTTTTTATAGGTTATGGATACAATAGCTACAGACGTTGCCGGGTATAAAAAGCATAAAATACCAAAAATTACTGCTTTTCAAAGATGGCATTAATCAGGATGCTTTTCGGCATATATAACATTACCTTATTATCAATTAAAGACTTTAGCAGTGTTTTACGCTATGCGGTATTAAAAAATATCATTTAAAAAGAAAATTACCGGAGAGATAATTTTGGATGTATAAAAAATAAAACTGTCTATAGTTCTTTTCTGAGTCGTGCTACTGGTACATTTAGCTGTTCCCTGTATTTAGCCACCGTTCTTCGGGCTATATTATAACCTTTTTCTTGCAGTAACTCGGTTAGTCGCTCATCACTTAATGGGTTCTTTTTGCTTTCTGCTTCTATTAAGTCACTTAATATTTTCTTAACTTCCCGTGTACTTACTTCTTCTCCACTATCAGTTTGCAAACTTTCGCTAAAAAAGAATTTAAGGCGATAAGTACCAAACTCAGTTTGTACAAATTTACTATTGGCAACCCTGCTAATGGTGCTTATGTCAAGATTGGTTTCTTCGGCAATATCCTTCAATATCATTGGCCGCAACTCAGTATCATCGCCTGTAAGAAAAAATTCCATCTGATAGTTCATAATAGCATCCATAGAACTTAATAAAGTGTGCTGCCGCTGCTTTATTGCATCTATAAACCATTTTGCAGAATCAATTTTTTGCTTAATAAAAAGTACTGCTTCTTTTTGCCGCTTGTCTTTTTTACTGCCTCTGTCATAATCTTTTAACATATCCCGATAGCCTTCGCTAATGCGTAAATCTGGCGCATTGCGACTATTTAGCGACAGTTCTAATTTACCATTATTGTTAATTATAAAAAAATCAGGGATAACATAACCCTCTCCTTTTCCAATATCGCCTACATTACCGCCTGGCTTTGGGTTTAACCTAATAATCTGGCCAATAATATCTCTTAGCTCATCATCTTTAATATTAAGGCCCCGTTGTATTTTTTCGTAATGCTTTTTAGTAAATTCATCAAAATACTTTTCCAGTACTTTAATAGCCATTGCTACAGAATCACCCTCACTTGTCCTTTTTGCCAGTTGAATTAACAAGCACTCTTGTAAATCTTTGGCACATACTCCGGGAGGGTCAAACTGCTGAATATAGCTTACCAAACGCTTTATTTCTTCCTCTGTTGTTTGTATGTTTTGTCTAAAGGCTAAATCATCAACAATAGCACTTAAATCCCTGCGGAGGTAGCCATCATCATCGAGATTACCAATAATTTGTTCTGCCACTTTTTGCTGGTGTTCATTTAGGTTTAATTGGCCTAACTGCTCCAGCATCAACTCATTAAATCCAGTTTCTACCTTATGCGGTATAGTTTTATTATCATCTGCCTCGGGATAATTTTCATCCTTCATTTTATAATCGGCAATATCATCGTCACCATCCTGAACGTATTCACTTATATCTATATTTTCATATTCATCTTTACTGCCGTCCAATTCCCTCTCTTCATCTTTGTTTTCAAATTCATCGGTAGTGTCGTTCTCAAACTCCTCAGTTTCCTCTTCCTCACCTGTTTCCAAAGCCGGGTTATCTTCTAGTTCTTCCTTTATTCTTTCTTCCAGCATGGCAGTAGGTACCTGTAGCAATTTCATTAATTGAATTTGCTGAGGTGATA